>NZ_JBSFRG010000031.1:0-73098 GCF_053589115.1 Rhodococcus sp. NPDC003383
CGGTAGCAGTCCGTCCGATCGGGATGTCGATCATCTCTGTGTCCGTTCCCCGCGTTGGTTGCCGGGTGTCTCACGACCATCCTGGCAACCAACGTACAGCGTGAGCGGATTCGCACTCGCCGCGTGGATCGCCCCGGCGGGCGGTTCGGGGCCGCGGCGTGGCTGGCACACTGGGAGCGGTGCGCGCCGGAACCACGACAGCAAGAGGCCCGCTGCGGCCGTTCGAGATCGCGGCCGCGGCGGTGTTCGGAGCACTGACAGCCGTCGTCACCGTCGTCACCGGGTTCATCCCGGTCGGAGCCGCGCAGGTTCTCATCACCCTGCCGATCGCATTCCTCGCCGCAGGAAACCGGATGCGGTCCGCGATCGCAGCGACCGTCGCGGCGAGCGTCGTAGCCCTGATCGCCGGCGGCCCGTTCGGGGTCGTGATGTTGCTCGTCCTCGTCGGCGTGGGAATCCTCGTCGGATATGCCGAACGCCGCTGGGGCAGGAACGCGGGCTTCGTGGTGTTCGCCGGGTCGATCCCCATCGGGCTCGTGCTCGCGGGATTCACCGTCGGGATGCTGCTGTTGTTCGAACGGACCCGGATCCTGCTGCTCGACTCTCTCGCCGCCTCGCTGCAGGGCGCCCTGCGGGCATTCCGGGCAGCCGGTGCGGGACAGGCATTCGTCGACGCCTTCACCCGCACCGCCGATTTCCTCGTCGAGTACTGGTGGCTGTGGATCGGCGGTGCCACGGTCGTCGGCATCGTCGGCAGCGCACTGCTCAGCTTCGGGATCTTCCGCACGATCGCGCTGCGCACGCGGTGGAGCAGCCCGCCCACCGAATGGCCGGCCACGGCCCAGGCGGAACCGGCACCGCTGCCCGTGCACCTGCGGTCGGTCACCTACCGCTACCCGGGAGCCACCACCGACGCGCTCACCGACATCGATCTGACGATCACCGCCGGGGACTTCGTCGCGGTGGTCGGAGCCAACGGCTCGGGCAAGTCCACCCTCGCGCGGATCCTCGCCGGACTCGACCCGACAACCGGTCTCGTCGACCGTCCCGGCCACGTCGGTCTCGGTGCCCCGGGCGGCACGGCACTGGTCTTCCAGCACCCGGAATCCCAGATCCTCGGCCGCACGATCGCCGAGGACGTGCGCTGGGGACTCGACGATGCCGACGGCACCGTCGACGTCGACGCATTGCTCGAGAGGGTCGGGTTGGGTGGGCTCGCGGACCGTCCCACCGAGGACCTGTCCGGCGGGCAGTTGCAGCGGCTGACGCTCGCCGGTGCGCTCGCCCGCCGCCCGGCCCTGCTGATCGCCGACGAGATCACCGCGATGGTCGACGACGCGAGCCGCGGCGCCCTGCTCGACCTGCTCGCCGGCATCGCCCGCGACGGCACGGCCGTCGTGCTCGTCACCCACGTCGAGGGGGAAGCGGCCACGGCTCGTCGCGTCGTCCACCTCGACCGCGGGCGACTCGTTCCCGCGCCCGCGCGGACCGCCCGGGCCGTGACGGTGGCGACCCCACCGGCCGTCGTCGACCCGATCCTCGAACTCCGCGATGTTACCCACACCTACGCCGCCCGGACCCCCTGGGCGCACACCGCGCTGCGGAACGTGACGCTGACGGTCGGTCGCGGCGAGGGGGTGCTCGTGGTGGGTGCGAACGGCTCCGGCAAATCGACCCTCGCCTGGGTACTGGCCGGACTGCACCGGCCCACCGCCGGCACCTGCACGCTGAAGGGCACCCCGACCGCCGATCTGCGCGGCGACATCGGACTGGTGTTCCAGCAGGCGCGACTGCAGCTGCAGCGACCCACCGTCGCCGAGGAGATCTGCGACGT
Source organism: Rhodococcus sp. NPDC003383 (assembly GCF_053589115.1). NCBI lineage: Bacteria > Bacillati > Actinomycetota > Actinomycetes > Mycobacteriales > Nocardiaceae > Rhodococcus > Rhodococcus sp. NPDC003383. The sequence goes on from NZ_JBSFRG010000031.1 coordinate 1,835, forward strand.
CGCCGGCCTCGACTACATCGACCGCCCGTACGTGGCCGCGGTGCTGCAACGCGTCGGCCTGGGCACGCACCTGGTGGACCGTGCCGTCGACAGGCTCAGCGGCGGCGAGATGCGGCGCGTCGCGATCGCCGCACAACTCACCCGCGCCCCGCGCGTGCTGGTGCTCGACGAACCGCTCGCCGGGCTCGACGACGCCGGCCGCCACGAGCTCGTCGGACTCCTCGGGTACCTGCGCGAGACCGAGCACATGACGATCGTGGTCATCTCCCACGACCTGCACGGCATGGAAGCGGTGTGCTCGCGCACCGTGGTGCTCGATGCCGGCACGATCGTCGACGACCGGACGGTGGCGGCATGAGACGCACCGGCGCGCGAAGCCCGAACCGGAGCACCCGGCGTCCCCTGATCCTGCTGCGCCCGGTGCCACGTGAAACGCCCGTGCACCGGCTGTGGGCCGGCACCAAACTCCTCGCCGCCTCCGCGCTGGCGGTGACGGTCGCGTTCGTGCCGTCGTGGACCGGCCTGCTGGTGCTGGCCGTCGTCCTCGCGACGGCGATCACCGTGGCGCGGATCCCGCGCGGCGCGGTGCCCACCGTCCCGTGGTGGGTGTTCGCGTCCCTCGGGTTCTTCGCCGTGCTCAGCTCGTTCGGCGGGGGCCTCGACCCGTATGTGCGATCGGTCCTGGTGGGCCTGGCGCTGCTGGTCTGCGCGTCGCTGGTGGGGTGGACGACCCGGCTCGGTGACATCGTCGACACCCTCCCGGTGCTGTTCGCGCCGCTGCGGCTGCTGCGGTGCCCGGTCGACGAATGGGTGACCACGTGCACCCTCGCGCTGCGCGTGCTGCCGTCCATCCGGGAGGAGTTGCGCATGGTCTTCGCGGCCCGTGCGCTGCGCGGCCGCCCCGGTGTGCCGACCCCGCGCGGGCTGTGGCACCAGGTCGTCGACGCCGTCGGAGCCGTCGTGTCGGTGTCGCTGCGTCAGGTCCGCGACCTCGGCGACGCACTGGCGGTCCGGGGGCAGCGGACCGTGGTGCGGACCCGGCCGCGTCTGGGAATCGGGGATCTCGTGACGGTGGTGGCGGTCGCCGCCGCGTGCACGGTGATGGCCGTCTGGGGATGAGCGATCCGTAGGCTGCCGCCATGCCCGAGATTCGCGTCCTCGACACCGAACCCGATCTCATCGCATCGTCGAACCTGTTCCGCACCGCCATGGTCGGCCTGCCCGCCGTGCCCCCGTACGAGCCGGGGCAGATCCGGGAACTGCTCGAACCAGGGCGCACACTCGGCGCATTCGTCGACGGCGTCATGGTCGGGACCGCGGATTCGGCGACCAGCGGCCTGATCCTGCCCGGTGGCCGGAGGGTGCCGCATGCCGCGGTCACCCACGTCGGGGTCCTGCCCACCCACACCCGGCGCGGGGTGCTCACCGCGCTGATGCGTCACCAGTTGCACGACGCCCGCGACCGCGGCGAGGTGGTCGCGACCCTGCGCGCCTCCGAGGCGACCATCTACGGCCGCTTCGGGTACGGGGTGGCGAGCACGTCGCACACCCTCGAGTTGGACGTGCGGCGAGCGCGACTGCTTCCGTCGGTGGCCGGGGGAGGACCGGTGCGGCTGCTCGAGCCGGGTGCGGTGTGGGACGTGCTGCCGCGGATCGTCGACACGCACCCGTCGACACGGCCCGGCACCATCGACCGCATCCCGCTGTGGTGGCGCGGTCGCGAGTTGATGGCACAGGCCGGTAGCGGGCCGAATTATGTTGCTGTCCACGGTGATCCGGGTTCGGAGGACGGGTTCGTCCGGTACCGGCCGATCGGCACCGACCGCTGGTTCGGCGGCCGCGACCGCACCGTCGTCGTCGACGACTTCTACGCCCCGACCCGCACCGCCTATCTGGGACTGCTCCGGTTCCTGCTCGCGCTCGATCTGGTCGACATCCTCGTGTTCAGCGCCGTGCCGGAGGACGATCCGCTGCCGTGGCTCCTGACCGACCGGCGCGCGGTGCGGTTGCGCAGCGCCGACGACGAGACGTGGCTGCGGATCCTCGACGTACCCGCCGCGCTGGATCACCGGGTCTTCGACGGGGACGCCGCGGTGCGGATCGGGGTCGTCGACGAGCTGCTGCCGGAGAACACCGGCACCTATCGGATCGCCGCGACCGGAAGCGGCCGCACGGACGCCGCACCGCAGGTGGAGGTGGAGGTCGCGACGCTTGCCGCGGCGCTGCTCGGCGGAACCCGATGGCACCGGCTCGACCGTGCCGGACTGGTCCGTGTGCACGACGACTCGGCGCTGCCGCAGCTCGAGCGGTTGTTCGCGACCACTGAGGCGCCGTTTGCCGGGGTGATGTTCTGAGGCGCCGTTCGCCGGGGTGATGTTCTGACGGTGTCCTAACGGATCTCGGTGGCCGGGTCCAGGTGCAGCAGCACCTGGGTGGCGACCCGTGCCCCGCCGAGCGCCCGGGCCGCGCGCTGCGCGGTGTCCTCGGCGCTCGCGGTGAACTCGGCGACGTCGATGTTCGGGTCGGCGTGCACCGTCACCGACAGGGTCGGCAGATGCCGCTCGACGACCGCCCGGCTCCGCACCGACCGCACCCCCGGCAGCGCCGCGAGTTCGGCGGCGACCCCGTCGGCGACGGGGCCGAGTTCGACGCCGAGCGTCGCGTCCGTGACCTGGTCGTAGAGCTGCACGGTGGAGGTGCGGCGCCGCGACAGGTTCACCACGAGCAGCACGATTCCGACGGTCAGGCCCACCGCGACCGCGCCCCACAGCGCCGCCGTCCACCACGGCTGGTCGGGCACGTCGATGACGCGGGGCCGGTCGAGCCGCGCGAGGGAGTCGCGGGTGAACGGCACCCGGCCCACCCAGGCCAGGGCGAACGCCCCCAGGCCGAGCAGCGCGAGTCCGACGGCGAACGTCACGAACCGATTGACCAGGACGGTGCGCAGTTTCACCGGTTCACCTTCACGACGAGGGGGATCGGCTCCGCGAGCAGGGCCAGGTTCGGTTCCACCGCGGCCCGGACCGCGGCGGTGAGATCGGCGACCGGGGTTTCGTCCTCCACGGTGATCCGGACGACGGCGCGGCGCCGGTCGACGACGGTGCGGGCGGTCGCCACCCCGCTCAGGGACGACGCGTGGGCACTGCACATGCGGGCCAGGTCGGTGCGCCGCATCCACACCGTCGCGACCGGCCCGGCGACCTGCAACGGCAGGTGGGTGCGGCGCCGCGGTTTGCAGGCGACCGCGAGTAGCACGACCCCGACGGCGACGCACGCCGCGGCGGCCACGGGGATCCACGGCTCCCAGTGCAGCCGCCCGAACCACTCGAAGGAGTTCCGCAGCCACGGTGCGCCGCCGTAGGTGCCCCGCACGATGAGCAGCTCCCGCGCGGCGGTGAACGCCAGGATCAGCGCCGCGACGGCGATGAGCGCCGCCGCGGGAGCAGCGGCCGGGTAGGCGAGCGGCGGCAGCGGCGCGACGACGGGAACGGGGGTGCGTGGTTCCGTACGGCCGGCGACGATGTCCGATTCGAGATACTCGACGGGAATCGCCGCGTCGCTGTCCGCGTCCTCGGGGACGGCCGTGGCGGCGACGACCACGTTCAGTTCGTGCACGGACAGGCCGGTGAGTTCGCGCAGTTGCCGTTCCACCGAATCGTGCACGCGGCGGGTGAGCATCGCCGCGTCGTACGGCCATTCGGCGGCGACGTACAGGTTGACGGCGACGGCGTTGCCGCCCGTGGTCACGTCGGCGCGCGGCAGTTCACGGCCGGTGAGGAGGCTCAGACCGCTGCTGCGCCGGACCACACCGGGAACCTGCAGCGCTGCGGCGGTGGCGATCCGCGCGACCGCGCGGTCCTTGATGAGGAGCGAACCGCGGTGGCCGCGGGTGTCCTCCGGTGCGGGCTCGGCCGGTGTCTGTGTGTGCGGCTCGGCCGCGGTCTGCGTGTGCTGCTCAGCCACGACCCCGGCTCCTGAGCAGGGCACCGAGGTCGAGCAGGCCGTCGCGGTGTGCGCCGATCGCCATGCCGAGGGCGCCGAGCAGTACCGCGAACAGCAGGCCGCTGAATCCGCCGATGATGCCCGCGATGGCCAGCAGCAGTCCGGCGAGGAGACCGATGACGGTGTTGTTGATGGGCGTGTGGTTCACGGTGCCGCCTCTGTGCGCTCGTAGGGCTCTGTGTGCTCGTCGGTCTGCAGATCCTCGATCGTCACCTGCACCGGCACCGCGACCATCGGGGCGATCCGCGCGTGCACCGCCTCGGCGACCGCGGGCAGATCCGCCGGGTAGCGGGCCACGATGTGCACCGCGCACAGGTCCGCGCCGATCCGGATGCCCTCGATGCGCCGGCCGGGCAGATAGGTCGCGATCTCGCCGAAGACGCCACCGTGCAGTCCCGCGACACCGGGGACCGCGAGCGCGGCCTCGGCGACGCGTTCGGCAAGTTCCGCCGTGGGCGGCGTCCCGGCGATCGTCACTGCACTCGCGGCTTGGCGTCGTCGACGAGACCGGCGGCTTCGTCGGGCAGCACGACGTCGAACACGGTGATGTTGACCTCGGTGACTTCGAGACCGGTCATCCGTTCGACCGCGCCGATCACGTTGTGGCGGATGGCGACCGCGAGTTCGTGCAGTGCCACGCCGTATTCGGCGATGATGCCGATGTCGATCGCGGCCTGCTTCTCACCGACCTCCACGGCGACACCCTGACCGTGGTTGATGCGCGCGCCGGGGATCCGGTCGCGCAGCGCCCCCACGACGCGGGTGGTGCCGGCGCCGACGTCGAACACGCCGCTGATCTCGCGGGTGGCGATGCCGGCGATCTTGGCGACGACGGCGTCGGCGATGATCGTGCGGCCCTGTGTGTCGACGGGGCCGGGCGAGACGCCGGCGCCGAACTGTACGCGGCTGATTCCTGCGCCGCTGTCGCTGGTCATGAAGGACTCCTCGGAAGCGCTGCCGGTGTGTCCGTGGTCGACTCCGTTGTCTGCACGTTGTCCTCGACTCTAGTGACTCCCGGGACCGGATGGGACGCGCGTGGGGCGGTGTTTCCCGGACCGGCTGCCGAAGCGTAGGACTGTCGCCCGTGATCACCGTTTGGTAGAAAAGTTGAACGGTATCGAGGGTGACCGGCGTCACCACTATCGAAGGATGAATACGTGTCGACTGATCATGTGACCGAGGGCGGGACGGGGAGGGTCGTCGTCGTCGGCGCCGGTCTGGCCGGGGTTCGGACCGCCGAGGAGCTGCGGCGGGCCGGATTCGACGGTGAGATCGTCCTGGTCGGTGCGGAGCCGCACCTGCCCTACGACCGCCCGCCGCTGTCGAAGGACGTGATCCGCGGCGAACGCGAGGACACGACGCTGCGGCCGCGCGAGTTCTTCGACGAGCAGCGCATCGACCTGCGGCTCGGCGTCGCGGTGGAGTCGCTCGACGACGCCGCGCGCACCGTCGCGCTGGCCGACGGCACCTCGCTCGGCTACGACGAGCTGGTCGTCGCGACGGGTCTGCGTCCCCGCCGCATCCCCGGCCTGCCCGAGCTCGCCGGAGTGCACGTGCTGCGGTCCGTCGAGGACAGTGTGGGTCTGCGCGCCGACATCCGCCCCGGCGGCACGGCCCTGATCGTCGGCGCCGGTTTCATCGGCTGCGAGGTCGCGGCGAGCCTGCGGGCGTGCGGCATGGACGTCGTGCTCGTGGAGCCGCAGCCCACACCGCTCGCGTCGGTGCTCGGTGCCGAGGTCGGCGGGTTCGTCGAGCGCCTGCACACCGCCGAGGGTGTGGACGTGCGCTCCGGGGTCGGGCTCACCGAGCTGCGCGGCGACGACCGGGTCACCGGCGCGGTCCTCGGGGACGGCACCGAGGTCGCGGTGGACCTGGTGGTCCTCGGTATCGGATCGGTCCCGGTCACCGAGTGGCTGGACGGTTCGGGTGTGACCGTCGACAACGGCGTGGTGTGCGACATCGTGGGCCGCACCTCCGCCGATCACGTGTGGGCGGTCGGCGACGTCGCGTCCTGGCAGCTGCCCGAGGGCGGCCGGAAGCGGGTCGAGCACTGGACGAGCGCAGGGGAGCAGGCCGCCGTGCTCGCGAAGGCGCTGCTCGGCGCCGACGGCGACCGGGCTGCTCAGGTCCCGTACTTCTGGAGCGACCAGTACGACGTGAAGATCCAGGGTCTGGGCGCGGTGTCGGCTCAGGACACCGTGCACGTGGTGCACGACGACGGCCGTAAGTTCCTCGTCTACTACGAGCGGGACGGCCGACTCGTCGGGGTGGTCGGCGGTGGTCTGCCGGCCCGGGTGATGAAGACGCGCGCGAAGATCGCGGCGGGTGCTCCGATCGAGGAGATGCTCGCACCGACCTCGTGATCGGGCACGTCCTGTGCCCGCCCCCGCCCGCCGCATCGGCGTCGCGCGCTAAATTCGTACGGTGATCGTTGCGCTCATCGACTCGGGATTCGGTTTGCTGCCGACCTCGGCGTGGCTGCGCCGATTGCGGCCCGACCTGGATCTGATGCTGTCGATGGACCCGGCCGGAGCGCCGTGGGGCCCGAAGCCGCGGGACTGGGTGATCGAGCGGGTCGTCACCACCGCGCGGCGCGCGGTCCGGCGCGGCGCCGACGTGGTGGTGCTGCCGTGCAACACCGCCTCGGTCACCGCCCTCGACGAGGTCCGCCGCGACCTCGGCGACGGCGTTCCCGTGGTCGGCACGGTCCCGGCGATCAAACCGGCCGCGGCGGTGTGCGACTCGGTGGCGATCTGGGCGACCGCCGCGACCACCGCCAGCAGCTACCAGGCCGATCTCATCGCGCAGTTCGCGAACGGCAGCGAAGTCGTCGGCGTCGCGTGTCACGGGCTGGCCGACGCCATCGACCGCGGCGACCGGGCGGGCGCCGCAGCGGCCATCGCCTCCGCGGTCGAGCGCACCCCGGCCGACGTCAGCGGGGTCGTGCTCGGCTGCACGCACTATCCGCTGGTCGCCGACTCGATCGCGGCGCAGCTGCCCGCCGGTGTGCGGTTGTTCGACAGCGCCGAGGCCGTCGCCCGCCAGACCCTGCGCCGCATCGATGCGCTCGGCCGGGAGGATCGCGGAGCGGGCCGCGTCGAGGTGTTCCTCAGCGGTGAACCGGGAGCGTTGCCGGCGGGGGCCCGGGCCTTCGAAGCCGGGAGGATCCTGCTCGCCCCCGCCGGTGACGCCGTCGGCTGACCGCTCATCCGAACGAGAGCTTCCCCATTCCGGTCATCCCGGCCGCGATGACCCGGGCGACGGTACGCAGGTCCTCGCGGTTGCGGGGCAGTCCGTCGAGGTCGAGCCACCGGTCGGTGCTGGCCGCCGAGAACATCGCGGACACCCACGCGGTCGCGCAGGCCCGCAGGGTGCCCGGCTGCACCGGGCCGGGGGCGCTGGCCTGCAGCAGCCGCACGGTGATGTCGTGCAGGTGCGAGCGCAGCCGGTACAGGTGGGACCGGATGTCCGGATGGGTGTCGGCCTCGCGCCAGATGATCACCCGCAGCACCGACGACCGGTGGTCGCGCAGGTTCAGCGCGGTGTCGAGGTTCACGAGGCTGGCGGCCGGGTCGCCGGGTTCGACCAGCGCGTTCACGTCGTCGATGGGTTCGGTCGGCATTCGTTCGGCGACGAGTGTTTCGAGAATGGCCTCCTTGGTCGGGAAGTAGTAGAAGATCAGGCCTTTCGGCACGTCTGCCGCCGCAGCGATGGACGCGGTGGCGGTTGCGTCGAAACCGTGGGTCGCGAACAGCTTTTCGGCGGCATCGAGGATGCGGGTGCGGGCCTCGCCGTCCTGTTGCGGGCGGCGCCGGCGTCGCCGGGGAACGTGTGTACTCACCTGCGCACCACCTTCGGTGATCCGAGAGGGGGCGAGGGCACGTCGGCCGCTCGCCCCGGGTCCCGGTATCAGGTGCGGATCAGTGATGGGTCGCCAGTCCGCCTCCGTGCATGCGAGCGTTCATGACGGGCAGGGCCGCGACGGCGACGACGACGGTGAGAACACCGACGATCCACGCGGTCCACGAGGCGCCCGTGTACTCGGTGTATCCCAAGACCCAAGGGGACAGGAACATCAGCACACCGAAGACACCCATTGCGTAGTCGATCGCGGCCATCGTCGGCCGTGCGATCTGCGCAATGCCGCACAATGCGACCAGCACACCGAGAACGATCAGCGACCACATGGCCGCGTCGTTGGTGTCCAGCCACAACGGCGACAGGGCGGCGAAGACGCCCAGAACCACGGCCACATAGTCCTGCAGCCGGCTGTCGGAGAACATGGTGAGCCTCCTCGTGAGAGTGTGTCCTTCCGTCTTTCGGTATAGGTCTGATCGACCGGTCGGTCAAGATGTCCGACGGTTGCGGTGCGGTAACGCTGCTCCCCAGGTCAGGGCGCGTTTTTGCCGGATCGTCATCTGGCGGTCGGTGGGCGTGACAACGGCCCCGATCCGGGTCGATCCGCCACATGATTCGGAATCCGCCCACGCTGCAGGATGAGCGAATTCCGGCTCGTGCGGCCGATCGGAAGGCGCGCCGGTGCGGACGCCGTACTCTCGTCAGCCGTGACCGATGAGAAGAGCGCCGAAGACGTGCGGGTCGCCCTCGACGCCCTCGCCGACCCGGCCGCGGCCGCGCACCTACGCCGGTTCTTCAAGACCGGACCGGGCGAATACGGGGAGGGCGACGAGTTCCTCGGGCTGCGGGTCCCGCAGACACGGGCGGTCGTCCGCCGCTTCCGGACATTGCCGATCGCCGAGGCGCGGGCCCTGCTCGACAGCCCGATCCACGAACACCGCCTGGCGGGACTGCTGATCCTCGCCGACCGGTTCGCCCGCGACCGCGACGCCCGGGACCGGATCGTCGAGTGCTACCTCGACGCACTGAACCGCGGTCGCGTGAACAACTGGGATCTGGTCGACTCGTCGGCGGACCGCATCGTCGGCGAATGGGTGCGCGAGCATCCCGACCGGGCCGGGCTGCTGACCGAACTCGTCGACGACCCGGACCTGTGGCGCCGCCGGGCCGGGCTGCTCGCGACCTTCGCGTTCGTCAAGGCAGGGGAGGCCGAACCGACGCTGACGCTGGCCGCGCGAGTACTCGACGACCGGCGGGACCTGATCCAGAAGGCGACCGGGTGGATGTTGCGGGAGGTCGGCAAACGCGTCGACCGCGCGCTGCTGGTGAGTTTTCTCGACGTCCACGCCGCGGCGATGGGCCGCACCGCGCTGAGCTACGCGACCGAGCACCTCGAGCCGGCCGAACGGGCCCGGCTGCGGGCACTGCGCTGAGCCGGCGGACACCCGGGCGCCCGCCGTCTCAGCGCTTCAGCGTGTCAGAACTGGATCTTGAGGTTGTCGCTGACCGGCTTGGCCTGGCAGCCCAGGATGTAACCGGACTCGATGTCCTCGGGGTCGAGGATGTCGCAGTGCTCCATCTCCACCTCGCCCTCGAGGACGGTGCACGCGCACGAACCGCACTCGCCTTCCTGGCACGAGTAGGGCACGTCGATGCCCTTCGCGAGCATGATGTCGACGAGCGTCTGCTTGCGCGGCCACGTCAGGGTGTGGGTCTCGCCGTCGAGCTCGACCTCGACGGTCGCGGCGTCGGCGGCTTCCTCGTCGCTGACCTCGACCGGCGCGACGTCGGCGAACGGATCACCGGCGAGCGAGTTGAACACCTCGGCGTGGACCCGGCTGCGCTCCATACCCGCGGCGTGCAGCGCGGCGTGCACGGTGTCCATGAACGGGCCGGGGCCGCACATGAACGCCTCGTACCCGGTGTACGGGGCGGCGAGCGCGGCGAGCTGGTCGGCCGTGGGCAGACCCTGCACGGATTCGAGCCAGTGCACGACGGTCAGGCGCGTCGGGTACTTGTCGGCCAGGGCGCGCAGTTCCTCGGCGAAGATGACCGACGATTCGTCGCGGTTGGCGTAGACGAGCACGACGCGGCCGCTGCCCTGGGTCAGCGCCGACTTGAGGATCGAGATGACCGGGGTGATGCCGCTGCCGGCGCCGAACAGCAGGAAGTCCTGGTCGAGCGACTTCGGGGTGAACACGCCGGACGGCGGGAGCACCTCGATGCGGTCGCCGGCGGAGATCTTGTCGCACAGCCAGTTCGAGCCGTAGCCGTCGACGGTGCGCTTGACGGTGACCTTGGGAGAGTCGTCGGTGAACGGCGAGCTCGCGAGCGAGTAGCAGCGTGCCACCGAGCCGGTGAGGTCGCTGGGGATGCGCAGGGTGAGGAACTGCCCGGGCTTGTACGCGAACTTGTCCCGCAGGTCGGCGGGTACGTCGAAGACCAGCGAGCGTGCGTCGGACGTCTCCTCGATGACGGCTGAGACGGTGAGAATCACCGATCGTGAGCCGTGCGGCACCTCGACTGTCGTCATGGGGTGTTTCGTCCTCTCGTCGTGCAGGCTGCGCTTTCGAACAGCTGGGCCTCGGAACAGCCGGGCCTTGAACATGTGGTGCGGTCGCCGCCCACTCAGCCGAACCAATCTAGAACGTGTTCTAGTTCAAGGGTAGCAGCCGGACCAGGCGACAAGGAAACGGTACCGGGCACCCCGTGGCATCGACGTCGCCGCATCCCGGTCGGCGGGACATGCACCCTGCCCGATCGGGCAGGTGGCCGCACTCGACCGGACGGCTTCGGTGCGTAAACCGGACGGTTCCGGCCGGTAGCTCTTCACCGGCGGGCGGGCGTCGGCCACGGTGGACCCCGGATGAGATGTGGGTCACAACCGTGAGCCACCCGGCGACCGAGGAGAGACACGATGGCCATCGAGCTCAATCAGATCTGGGACTTCCCGATCAAGGAGTTCCATCCGTTCCCGCGCGCACTGATGGGTGTGGGCGCACACGACATCATCGGTGTCGAAGCCAAGAACCTCGGATTCAAGCGTGCCCTGCTGATGACGACGGGTCTGCGCGGCTCCGGCATCATCGAGGAACTGATCGGCAAGATCGAATACCAGGGGGTCGAGGTCGTCCTCTACGACAAGGTCGAGTCCAACCCCAAGGACTACAACGTCATGGAGGCCGCCGCCCTCTACCAGCAGGAGAAGTGCGACTCGATCATCTCCGTCGGCGGCGGCTCGAGCCACGACGCCGCCAAGGGCGCCCGCGTCGTCATCGCCCACGACGGCCGCAACATCAACGAGTTCGAAGGCTTCGCGAAGTCCACGAACAAGGAGAACCCGCCGCACATCGCCGTCTCCACGACCGCCGGCACCGGCTCGGAGACGTCCTGGGCGTACGTCATCACCGACACCTCCGACATGGATCACCCGCACAAGTGGGTCGGCTTCGACGAGGCCACCATCGTCACCCTCGCCATCGACGACCCGCTGCTGTACTACAGCTGCCCCCAGCACTTCACCGCCTACTGCGGCTTCGACGTCCTCGCCCACGGCTCCGAGCCGTACGTCTCGCGCCTGGACTTCGCGCCGTCGCTGGGCAACGCGCTCTACTCGATCGAACTGGTCGCGAAGAACCTGCGCGAGGCCGTCTTCGAGCCGCGCAACCTCAAGGCCCGCGAAGGCATGATGAACGCCCAGTACATCGCCGCGCAGGCGTTCAACTCCGGCGGCCTGGGCATCGTGCACTCGATCTCGCACGCCGTCTCGGCGTTCTTCGACAGCCACCACGGCCTCAACAACGCGATCGCGCTGCCGCGCGTGTGGGAGTACAACCTGCCCTCCCGTTACGAGCACTACGCCCGCATCGCGACCGCGATGGGCGTCGACACCCGCAACATGACCACCGTGCAGGCCGCCGACGCCGCGGTCGAGGCCGCGATCCGGCTCGCCAAGGACGTCGGGATCCCCGACAACTTCGGGTCCGTGCGCACCGACTCGTACGAGAAGAACCAGATGAACACCAAGAAGTACGCGGGTCGCGGCGACACGATCCGCGGCGACGAGAAGACCGTGCGCGCCATCTCCGAGCACATCCAGGGCGACTGGTGCACCCCCGGCAACCCGCGCGAGGTGACGGTCGAGTCGATGATCCCGGTCGTCGACCACTGCATCAACCGGTCCTACTGACCCTGCATCCACCGGTCCGACGGACCGACCGATCTCGCGCCCGGGGCGGCGTTCCCCTGCCCTGCCCCGGGCGCGTTCTCACCGCGCGACAGGAGTACCGATGACCGCCTTCGCCGACAGTGCCGCACTGAAGGACGCGCTGCGCCGCCACGACTACATCGCCGACGACGAATTCGCGGTCGTCGTGCACCTGGCCACCGTCCTCGACCGGCCACTGCTGCTCGAAGGACCCGCCGGGGTCGGCAAGACCGAACTCGCCAAGGCCCTCGCCGCGGCCGGCGGACGCAAACTCGTGCGGCTGCAGTGCTACGAGGGCCTCGACGACAGCCGTGCCCTGTACGAATGGGACTACGCCAAACAGTTGCTGCACGTGCAGATGCTGCGCGACCGCATCGGCGACCGGCTCGCCGCGTACCCGGACCTCGCCGACGCCTCCCGCTTCCTCGCCGAGCAGGACTTCGGACTGTACTCCGAGAGCTTCCTCGCCGTCCGCCCGCTGCTCGAGGCCGTGATCTCGCCCGAGCCGGTGGTCCTGCTCGTCGACGAGGTCGACCGCACCGAGGAATCCATGGAAGCGCTGCTGCTCGAGATCCTCGCCGAACGCCAGATCACCATCCCCGAGGTCGGCACGTTCACCGCACGCTCCGCGCCCTGGGTGATCCTCACCTCCAACGACACCCGCGAACTGTCCGCCGCGCTCAAACGCCGCTGCCTGCACTACCACGTCGGTTACCCGACGCCCGAACGCGAACGCGAGATCGTCACCGCCCGCGCTCCCGAGGTGCCGGCCGCGACCGCCGCGGAGGTCGTCGAATTCGCTCGTACCCTCCGCGAGATGCCGCTGCGCAAGAGCCCGTCCATCTCCGAGGTCATCGACGCCGCCCGCGCGGCCACCGTCCTGAGCGCGCACGCCGGGGACGGCTCGATCCGGCACGTGCGCGACGTCCTGCTCGCGGCGCTGCTCAAGTACACCGGCGACGTCACCCTGGCCCGGACCCGGCTCGACGGCACACCGGACCCCGAGGAATCGGTCGCCGACGTGCCACCGGCCGAACGGGTCACGGTCGCGTCCCGGCCGGCGAACACCACCACCGCGGTGTTCCGCGGTCGCGGTGGGGGAGGGCGGGACACCGCCCGTGTCGGCGCGAGGCGGTGACACCGTGCGCGTGAGCGACCTCGACGCCCGCCGCCCCGCGTATCCGCTCGACGTGGTCGCGGCCGTGTTCGCGCGACTGCTGCGACGCCACGGGGTCGCCGCATCGCCCGCCGAAACCATCGAGATACGAAGGGTTCTCGGCCTCATCGGTGCCCACGACCGCGACGTCCTGCGCGCGGCGCTGCGGGCGGTGTGCGCGAAGTACGCCCACGAACAGGCCGGGTTCGACCGTGCCTTCGACGCCCTGTTCCTCACCACCGGCCCCGACGCCGGCGGCGACGACAGCCGGCCCCTGCGCGCGCAGTTCGCGGAATCCCTGCCCGCCGCACTGGAAATCGACGACGAACAGCAACTCGCCCGCTACGCGGAGTACAACGAGCGCGCCGCGGAGGTCGGCGACCTGTTCGACACCCCCGAGGCGGACAAGGGGTTCAACCCGCACAAGGACGACGACGATGTGTCGATGACCTCGGCGGACGCGGATCTGTCCGTCGACACCGGCGCCGATTCGGGGCGCCGCGGCGTCACCTACACCGTCGACGTCGACCGGGCCGCGACCGCGACGGTCGGCGACTTGTCGGCGAATCCCGGTGCGGCCGTGTCGGGTTCGCTGTCGTGGGACGATCCGACGTCGATCCTGGCGTGGCTCGACGCCTACGATCCGCACCGCGCCTACGGCGGCGACACCGCCGACGAACAGCTCACCGAGGCACAACTGAACCGGCTCGTCGAGGCCGTCGAGGCGTTCGTCGCGGCGCTCGCGCAGACCGTCGAAGCGCCGGCGGACGATCCGTCCGAGGCACCGGTCGACCCGACCGCCGCGCACCGCGCCGAGATCGACCTGGCCTGCCACGAGGTGCTGCGCCGCATGCGCGGCCCGGCCCGTCCCCGGCCGCGCGAGCGGGCCCGCGGCCGCCTCGACCTGCGCCGCACCGTCCGCGGATCGATGCGCACCGAGGGGGTGCCGTTCCACCTTGTCGTCCGCTCACCCCGGCCGGACCGGGTGCGGCTGCTCGTCCTCGCCGACGTGTCGCTGTCGGTGCGGCCGGTCACCGCGTTCACGCTGCGTCTCGCCCAGGCGATGCACGGCCGGGCGCACCGGTGCCGCGTCGTCGCGTTCGTCGACCGGCCCGTCGAGGTGACACAGCAACTGCTCGCCGGTGGCGGCGACGGCGCGCTGGCACGGGTACTGGCACACCCGGCCGTGGACCTCGAGGCGTCGAGCGACTACGGACGGGTCTTCGACGAACTGCTCACCGACCACGCCGGTCTCCTCGATGCGCGCACCTCGGTGCTCGTCGTCGGCGACGGTCGCTGCAACGGCCTGCCCGCGCGCGCCGACCGGCTCGCGGACCTGCGCCGCCGCGTGCACCGCCTAGCCTGGATCACCCCGGAACCGGAACGGTACTGGCAGCAGGCGACGTGCGCGATGCCCGACTACGCGGAGGTGTGCGACCGGGTCGTGGTCGCCCGCGACGGCGCGCAACTGCTCGACCGCGCCGCCGAACTCGGCCACGCCCTGCGCTGACCCCGCCGCATTCCGGGTGAATGTGCCCCTCATCCGGTTTCGGGTACGGGGGACCGGTCCGGGGGATACGGTGCAGGCACACCCTGGTACACCAGTTGGGCGGGGGGAATTGCGATGACCGACCGCACAGTGGCCGAGCGAGCGGAGTCACTGCGGCACGACCTCGGTGCACTCGACCGGCGGGTCGGCGACCTCGTCGAGTCGCTCGAGGTATTCGACCGGGAGGACATGCACGGGGCCGGCGAGTCCGCGCGGCGGGAGATGCTGGACCTGCTCAGCGACGCCCGTCTCGATCTGCACGCCGCCCGCGACCACATCGAGAGGCTGGTCCGGTACGCCGCCAAGTTCGATCTGTGAGCGTGCGCGCCGAACCGCCCCGGCGACCGGCCGGCCGCTGTTAGCGTCGAACGGGTGAGGACGCCAGCCGAGGTCCGCCCGGGTGTCCGGGCCGCAATCGCCGCGGTGGCCGCCGTCGGAGTGCTCGGAGCGTGCACGTCGGCGGTGGGCGACGCGCAGGACACCTCCGCGGCGTGCACCGCGGCACCGAACGGCACACCGCTCACGGCACCGCCGGCGCCGCAGGAAACCGATCGCGACCTGTCCACCAACCCGGAGATCGCCACCGGATATCGCGACGGGATGGTCGCGGTGAATGCCGGAGAGTTCGCGGTCTCGACCGCCAATCCGATTTCGACGGAGGCGGCGTGCGAGGTGCTGCGCGACGGCGGCACCGCAGCGGACGCGCTGGTCGTCGCCCAGGCCGTGCTTGGCCTGGTGGAGCCGCAGTCCTCGGGTATCGGGGGCGGCGCGTTCCTGATGTACTTCGACGCGGCGACCGGGCAGGTCCAGGCGTACGACGGCCGGGAGACCGCGCCGGCAGCGGCCACCGAGAACTATCTGCGCTGGATCAGCGACACCGACCGCACCGAACCGCAGCCCGACGCCCGCGCCAGCGGCCGTTCCATCGGCGTGCCCGGCGTGCTCCGGATGCTCGAGGATGTCCATCGCGACCACGGAAAGACCGACTGGGCACAGCTTTTCGAACCGGCGGTGACGCTTGCCGACGACGGTATCGAGATCAGCGATCGGCTCGCGCAGTCGATCGCGGACTCCGCCGCCGACCTCGCCCGGGACGAGGCGGCCGCCGCGTACTTCCTCGAAGCGGACGGCGCTCCCAAGACCGAAGGCACCGTGCTGACCAACCCGGCGATGAGCAAGACCCTCGGGGCGATCGCCGCCGGTGGGGCGGACGCCTTCTATACCGGTGCCATCGCGACCGCGATCGTCGACGCCGTCGACACGACCTCCGGCGGGCGGACCCCCGGAGAGATGACCGTCGACGACCTCGCCGGGTACCGGGCGAAGCAGCGAACCGCGCTGTGCACCCCCTACCGGTCCTACGAGATCTGCGGGATGCCGAACCCGTCGTCCGGCGGCATCGCGGTCGCCGCGACCCTCGGCATCCTCGAGAACTTCGACCTGTCGGCCTTCCCGCCGGCCGACGTCGACGCGAACGGCGGTGTCCCGGACGTGGAGGCCGTCCACCTGATCGCCGAGGCCGAACGGCTCGCGTACGCGGATCGCGACAAGTACGTCGCGGACTCCGATTTCGTGCCGCTGCCCGGTGGCTCACCCGAGACCCTGCTCGACGAGACCTACCTGAAGGAACGGGCCGCGCTGATCGACCCGAACCGCAGCATGGGCACCGCCCGGCCCGGTGACTTCGGGCCCGTCCCGATCGGGGCACCACCGCAGGTCCCCGAGCACGGCACCAGTCACATCTCCGTCGCCGACCGCTACGGGAACGTCGCCGCGATGACCACGACCATCGAATCGGCGTTCGGTTCGTTCCACATGGTCGACGGATTCCTGCTGAACAACCAGCTCACCGACTTCGCGGCCGAGCCGGTCGACGAGACCGGCACGCCGGTCGCGAACCGGGTGGAGCCCGGCAAGCGACCGCGCAGTTCGATGTCGCCGACCCTCGTGTTCGAGCGCACCCCCGACGGCGCCCGCGGCGCACCGGTGCTCGTGACCGGCTCGCCCGGCGGCTCGGTGATCATCCAGTTCGTGGTGAAGACCCTGGTGAACATGCTCGACTGGGGTCTGGACCCACAGCAGGCGGTGTCCGCCGTCTCGTTCGGCGCCGCGAACACCCCGGTCACCGGTGTCGGAGGGGAACATCCCGCGATCGACGGGTCCGACGACGGCGCCCGCGACCCGCTCGTCGCCGCCCTGCGCGAACGCGGGCACCAGGTGTCGGTCGCGCCCCAGTCCAGCGGCCTCAGTGCACTGTGGCGTACGGACACCGGCTGGGTCGGCGGTGCCGATCCGCGCCGGGAGGGCGCGGTCATGGGTGCCCAGGGATGACGCCGGCACCACCCGGGTGGCCGGGAGGTTGCCGCGAACCGGCGCTCTACGTGCAGGTACCGGCCTATCGGGATCGGGAGCTCGGGCCCACCCTGCGGGACCTGTATGCGCAGGCAGCGCACCCCGAGCGGCTGCGGGTCCGGGTCATGTGGCAGCGGACCGAGGACGACGTGCTGCCCGACGACGTCGTGGCGCTTCCCGGGTTGGAGATCGACGAGATCGCGGCGAGCAGGAGCGAGGGCTGCAACTGGGCTCGACGACGATTGCAGGGTGCGTGGAAGGACGAGCCTTACACCCTGCTGATCGACTCCCACCACCGATTCGCCGCCGGCTGGGACGAAACGGCGGTGGGGATGCTGGAAGGACTGCGCGCGGCCGGGATCGCGAAGCCGATTCTCACGGGGTATCTGCCCGCGTACAGTCCGGACGACGACCGCTGCCGGGGGATGCGCCCGCTCCGGATCTACCCGTACCTGCGCGACCGAGGTGTGCTCACCCGGCTGCGGGGTGCGGCAATGCTGGGCTTCCCGGAACTCGGGGCTCCCGCGCCCGCGGACTTCGCGTCCCTGCACTTCCTGCTCGCCGACGGCCGCTACAACGAGGAAGTGCGGTTCGACCCCGGGGTGTACTTCTTCGGCGACGAGGTGCTCACCAGCGTCCGGGCTTTCGCCGCCGGATATCGACTCTTCCACCCGCACCGGGTGATCGGTTGGCACGCGTACGAACGCGACACCCGGCGGACGCACTGGTCCGACCACGGCGGATACGACGAACGTCAGGAGCGATCGCTCGAGGCACTTCGGCGCTACCTCACCGGTGACGGCGAGGTCTCGCCCGCGGACGTCTCCGCATTCGAATCACACGTCAGCCTGACCCTGGTGACGTCATGATCGACACCGCTGTCACACTTCGCCCGGGAACGGTGACGTGCGTCGACGAGTTTCTCGACGCCGACGAGTGCGCCCTCATCGGCGACGATCTCCGGTTCACCTATTGGCGGCCGAGTTCGGTGCTCCGCCGCGACGCCGAGGGGCGGCGATTCACCGGGCTTTCGATCGATCGCACCAGTTCGACCACCGACGAGACCTGGCTGAGCGACGAAGCGCGCGAACTGCTCAGGCGGGTCGAGGCGAGACTGGCCGGCGACTTCGGGGTCCCCGCCGATCGTTTCGAACCCTGGCAGATCGTGCGGTACCGGGCGGGAGAGCGCTTCGAGGAGCACTACGACAGCGGCTACTTCTCCGGAGACCGGTGGGGTGAACGGTCGGTGTCCGTGCTGATCTACCTCAGTGACTCGCAGTCGGGGGGAAGCACCTGGTTCCCGGTCCTCCGAGAACGATTCCGGCCGCGCGCGGGGAGACTGCTCGCCTGGCCGAATCTCCTGCCGGACGGATCCGTCGATCAGCGGATGCGGCACACCGCGCGACCTGCCCGGCGAGTCAAGACGATCCTGACCACGTGGGTGCGTGAGGCGCCGACGACGACGAATCCCGCCGAGTGAGAGGTAGCGCCGTGGCTGTGTCGGACCGAGAACGTCGCGTAGTTCAGCAGATCATCAGGGAACACGGCCCGACCCTGGACCTGATCGCACATCCGGAGGTCCTGGTCGAGATCATCCGCAAATGGGCATTCGACCTGGTCGAAGTGCCCGATGGTGGCCTACCGGGCGGTGTGGGGCCGGTGAATCCCCCGACGAGCCACGTCGAAGGCCCGGAACTGGAGGACGTTCTCAGGGCGATCCTGGCGGTGGGCCGGAAGGTCGACAAGATCAGCCGCAGGCTCGGCGACTGAGCCCGAGGCCGCTCCCGACTTCGCCGGTACCTACCCGATCGGGTAGGTACCGGACCTACCCGTCGACCCGGTGCCCCGGCCGCCCACCCGGCCTACGCTCGAAGGACCGTAAGCTGGATCACACGCCGCAATCGCCGGGGACGTCAGGAGTGCTGCAGTGGCCGTCGCCATACCGGAACGTCGAACCGAATCGGGGAACGCCGGAAGGGAGACGCCCACGCCGGCGAAGTTCCATGCCCCCGAGATCGTGTTCGGTGCCGGATCCCTCGCCGAGGCCGCGCACGCGACCGTGCGCCTCGGCGGCAGTCGGCCGATGCTCGTCACCGATCCGGGACTCGTCGAGGCCGGATGGGTCGACGAACTGCGCCACCACCTGGACGAACAGGGCCTGGCCCCGGTCGTGTGGAGCGAGCTGACCCCGAATCCGAAGGACTTCGAGGTTGCCGCCGGTCACGAGCTCTACCGTGCCGAAGGCTGCGACGTGCTGGTCGGGCTCGGCGGTGGCTCGGTGATCGACGCCGCCAAGGGCATCGCCGTGCTCGCCGCGAACGGCGGCAGCATCCTCGACTACGAGGGCGTGGACCGGGCACCGCTGCCGATCCCGCCGATGGTGATGGTGCCGTCCACCTCCGGCACCGGCGCGGACGTGTCGCAGTTCTGCGTCGTCACCGACACCACCCGCAACACCAAGATCACCATCATCGGCCGGTCGCTGGTGCCCGACCTGACCGTCATCGACCCGCGGCTGCTGACCACCATGCCCGACGACCTGAACGCGGCGACCGGGCTCGATGCGCTCACCCACGGCATCGAGGCGTTCGTCTCCCGCGCCCACAACCCGCTCACCGACCATCACGCGCTGCGGGCCGTCGCGATGGTCACCGGCACCCTCGTCCACACCATCGACGACCCCCACGAGATGACGCACCGCACCGCCATGGCCCAGGCCAGCCTCGAGGCCGGCCTGGCGTTCACCAACGCGATCCTCGGCGCGGCGCACGCGATGAGCCACCAGGTCGGCGGCCTGCTCGACCAGCCGCACGGCGTCATCAACGGGGTGCTCCTCCCGCACGTGATCCGATTCAACGCCGCCGCCGACCCGGCACCGTTCGCGGCGATCGCCGCGGCCCTCGGCCTGGACGAACACCGCGGCCCCGCACAGGAGGCCGCCCTCGCCGTCGCCGACCGCGTCGAACGACTCGCCCGCGAGGTCGGGGTGCCGCGCGGACTGCGGGAACTCGGTGTGCGAGAACAGGATCTGACCCGCCTCGCCGAGGGTGCCCTGCGCGACGCGTGCATGTCCACCAACCCGCGCGCGGCGACCCACGAACAGATGGTCGCGCTGTTCCGGGCGGCGTTGTGAATCCCGCTTCCCCGGACCTGTCCCAGCTCACCGGCCTGCGGTCGGGCAAGCCCACGTTCTACCCGCAGTATCGCGGCGCCGCCGAACGTCTCGAACGGGTAGTGCACGCCCTCGAACTCATCTCGCGGGCGCTCGTGCGCACCGTCGAGGGACCCGAAACGCTGATCTGCGCGGTCGCGGAGGCCGCCCGGGCACACCTGAGTGCCCGCTGGGTGGTGTTCGCGCTCGCCGACGGCATGCTGCCCGACGCCGGACCCCGCCGGCTCGTGCTCGGACCGGATGCCACGCCCTTCCTCGTCGACAACGTCGAGGGCCCACCGCTGCCCGACGAGGTCGTGCGCTGCCTCGACGACATCCGCGGTGGCAGCGTCGACCGGGATCCGATCGTCGAGGGCCATCACGCGTTCGTGCCGATCGTGCTCGGCGGTGGTGTCGCCGGGGCGATCGCGGCGTGGACACCGGAGCATCGGACACTCGACGCCACCGACCGCGCGGTGCTGTCCATCCTGGCCAGCCAAACTGCTGTGGCCCTGCAGAATTCGGCCCTCTATCAGCGGGGCCAGCTGCTGCTCGAACGCGCCGAGGAAGCCTACCGGGAAGCGAACCGGGCCGCCGCCGACCTGCAGTCACGCAACGCCGAACTCGAAGCGACCCTGCGCGAACTGGAACGGACCCAACGGCAACTCGGTGCCGCCCACCGGCAACAGGCACTCGACGACGAACGGCACCGCATCGCGCGCGAACTGCACGACAGCGTCACCCAGGCCGTGCTGTCGGCGGGCATGCAGATCGAGGTGTGCCGCAGCGACATTCCCGACAGCGAACGCGCCGAACGTCTCGACCTGGCAAAGGAATTGACACGCCGCGCCGTCGAACAGCTGCGGTCGGCGATCTACGCGCTCAACCATCCGTCGGACGCGGATCGGTCGTCGCTGCCGGAGATGCTCGAGCAACTGCGGGTCGCGCACACCCCGGGCGAACTCGACATCGTGATCCGGGTCGGCGGCACTCCCGTCGAACTGTCCGGCGACGTCGAGCACGCGTTGCTGCGGATCGCGGGGGAGGCGCTGTTCAACGCGGTCGTGCACGCGAACGCGACCCGCGCCGTCCTGCGGCTGACGTACGGACCCGAGTCGGTGCTGCTCTCGGTCGCCGACGACGGCGACGGTGATCCCGCCCGCATCCGGGTGATGTTGCGGCTGGCCGCCGGCAGCGACTTCGACGGCCGGCACCGCGGCCTGGCGAACATGCAGGCGCGTGCCCACGAGCTCGGCGGCCGGCTCGAGGTGCGCCGCGCCCGAATCGGGGGAGTCCGGGTAGCGGTGCGCATCCCCATTCCGAAAACCGTTCCGCAGGAAGAGGATGCGGCGAGAACAGGAGAACAGCAATGACGGTGACACCGCCGCGGACCCGCCGGGACACCGTGAGGATCGTGCTCGTCGACGACCATGCGATCCTCCGTCAGGGGCTGCGGTCGATCCTCGACCGGGAACCCGACCTCGAGGTCGTCGGGGAGGCGTCCTCGGAGAACGAAGCGCTCGTACTCGTCGACCGGATGCGCCCCGACATCGTCCTGATGGATCTGAAGCTCTCGGCCGGGTCGGACTACGAGGGGCTGACCCTGTGCAGCCAGTTGTCCGCTGCCCATCCCGGGCTCGGGCTGCTCGTGCTCACCACGTTCCTCGACGAGCAACTCGTCGTGCGGGCCGTGCACGCCGGCGCGCGCGGCTACGTCGTCAAGGACGTCGACACCACGGAACTGGTCCGCGCGATCCGGGCCGTCTCGCGAGGCGAGAGCGCGTTCGACTCGCGCAGCGCCGCGGCGGTGGTGCGCACGCTCAGTGGGAAGGTCCCGCAGACCGAACAGCTCACCGACCGCGAACTCGAGGTGCTGCGACTACTCGCCGCAGGACTGTCGAACGCGAAAATCGGTGAGCAGCTGTTCATTTCGGCCACGACGGTGAAGTTCCACGTGAGCAACATCATGCGCAAGCTCGGCGTCGGCCGCCGCGCCGAAGCGGTGTACGCGGCGAGCAAGCAGGGACTGATCTAGCCCCTCGTGCGCGCTTTCGGCACCTCCCGCAGCCGAAAGCGCGCACGACGTCAGCACGTGCGAGGGGTTTCCTCGCCCGCGAAGCGCTTGGTGAGGAAGTCCATCGCCTGCCCGAGGCCGAGTACCGCCGCCGACATGTGGTCGGGGGTCGGGGTCTCGAGGCTCTGGACGTGCGCGCCCGCCGCGCAGTACCGGGCGAGCGTCGCGGTGATCGAATCGACGGGGATCAGCGCGTCGGTAGGGCTGTGCCATTCGAAGATCGGCATCGGGGGAACGCCGGGGTACAACTCCAGGCTGTTCTCGTCGACGACGGCCAGGGCGCCCGGTTCGTCGGTCAGCCGGCTGATCGGGCTGACCTGCGGCAGGCTGCCGCCCGCGCCGATCCGCAGGATGTCGTTGGTGCACGCGGCGCTGAGGCCGTCACGCATCGCTTGCCCGGCGGGGGTGAGCCGTCCGCTGAGATCGATGCGGTCGGGGTATTCGCGTTCGAGGCCGAGGGCGGCAGCGAACGCCAGGCCGAACGCCGGATGCGGATCGGTGCCGATGCCGTCGGCCATCTTCCGCAGGTTCATCGGGACACCGCCCATCGCGGCCCCGACGATGTTCAGTTCGGGAGCGTAGGTCGGGGCGAGGGCGGCCGCCCACCCGGTGGCCATGCCGCCGCCGGAGTACCCGGCGAGCGTGACCGGGCTGTTGGCGACCTGCAGTTCCGGTGCCCGCTGGACCGCCCGGATGCCGTCGAGCGTGATCTGGCCGCCCAGCTTGGCGGCCCCGTACGCGCTGGTCGGTCCGAGATGGTCCGGGATCGCCACCGTCCAGCCTCGCTGCAGCGCGACGTTCAGGCCGACAGCCTCGCGGATCTCCAGGTTCGGGTCGGTGGTCCACAGCGTCTGCGACGGTGCGCACTGCGGTCCGAGTGCGTTGATCACGTGCTGGAACGACAGCAGCGGCCCGTCCGGTGCCTTGCCGACGGGAGCGAGCACCGTCGTCACCGCGGTGATCGGCTCGCCCTGTGAATTCGTGGAGCGGAAGCTGAGCTGCCAGGTGTCGGCCCCGGTGATTCCCGCCGGGGTCGGCATGCGCCGGATTCCGAGAACGTCACCCGGTGTGGAGGAGGAAGCAGCGGCGGCGGGCCGGTAGAACGGGTCGGCCGGCAACGGCGGGTACACGGGTGCGGCGCCGGCCGGGGCGGTGGATGCGATGGTTGCGACCGCGGCTGCGACGCACACGGCCCCGGACAGAATTCCACGGCGCAGAATTCCACGGCGAACTCGGGTACCCACAGACAACCTCCACAGACGAACAACCCCGCCGACAGTGGCGGGAGACAACGATCCGTCGCATTATCGACCATCGATCACAGTTCGTTACGAACGGGACACTGTGCCCTCGACTCGTTACGCAACAGAAACCATCGGCTCGCGCGGTACCGAGAACCTCGTGCGGTTCCGAGAACCCGGCGCCCGCAGCCACTCCCGAGTAGCCTCCCGAACATGACGAAGGCACTCTCCGTAGTTCAACTCGTCAAAACCTTCGGCTCGACCCGAGCCCTGGACGGCCTCGACCTCGAGGTGCGCGTCGGGGAGGTGCACGGCTTCCTCGGACCCAACGGCGCCGGTAAATCCACCACCATCCGCATCCTCCTCGGCCTGCTGCGCGCCGATTCCGGCCGGGCGGAACTGCTCGGCGGAGATCCGTGGAGCAACTCCGTGGACCTGCACCGGCGGCTGGCCTATGTGCCGGGCGATGTGAACCTGTGGCCGAACCTGACCGGGGGTGAGGCCATCGACCTGCTGGCCGGGCTGCGCGGGGGCATCGACGAGCGCCGCCGGGCCGACCTGCTGGACAGATTCGAGCTCGATCCCACCAAGAAGGCCCGCACCTACTCGAAGGGCAACCGGCAGAAGGTCGCGATCGTGGCCGCCCTCGCCTCGGACGTGGAGTTGTTCCTTTTCGACGAACCCACCTCCGGGCTGGACCCGCTCAAGGACGAGGTGTTCCGGGACTGCGTGCGCGAAGCCGTCGCCGACGGCCGATCGGTCCTGCTGTCCAGCCATACCTTGTCCGAGGTCGAGGCCCTGTGCGACCGGGTCACGATCATCCGGCAGGGACGCACCGTCGAATCGGGAAGCCTGAGCGAGCTGCGGCACCTCACCCGCACCTCGATCCGTGCCGAAACGGCCCGTCCCGCAGTGGGTTTCGGTGATCACCCCGGCGTCCACGACCTGGAGATCGAGGGGCTGCGCGTGCAGTGCGAAGTCGACACCGCCCAGCTCGACGAGGTGCTGCGCCGGCTGCTCGACTTCGAACTGACGTCCCTGACCTGCACCCCACCCACGTTGGAGGAGCTGTTCCTGCGGCACTACGGCGACGAGGTGCCCGGCGGGAGCGGACTGTGAGCACCGTCGCGACCGGCAGGCATCCGAGCCCCGCCTATGCAGGCACGGGCAGGCTGATCCGCCTGGCGCTGCGCCGCGACCGCGTGCAGATACCGGTGTGGCTGGTGGCGTTCGCCGTCGTCTACGCGATCTCGGTGGTGAGCCTGAAGGACCTGTACCCGACCGCGAACGACCTGCACCTGATCGCGGTCAGTTCCGCCGTGTCCCCGGTGGTGCTCGCCACCAACGGGCTGGTGTCGGGTGACAGTCTCGGCGCCGTGGTGGCCGCCCAGACGCTGCTGTTCCTGGCGCTCGCCGCCGGGCTGATGAACTCGATGATGGTGGTTCGGCACACCCGCCAGAACGAGGAGACCGGGCGGGCGGAACTGGTCGGCGCGGCCGTCGTCGGACGCCGGGCCATGCTCACCGCGGCGCTGCTGGTTGCACTCGCCACGGACGTGGTGCTGACGGTGCTGCTCACGGTCGTCTCCGTCGCGTTCGGACTGCCCGTGGGCGGTTCGCTGGCGCTCGGAGCCGCGACGGGTGCCACCGGGCTCGCCTTCGCCGGAATCGCTGCGGTGACGGCGCAGGTCGCCGAGGGATCCCGCGCCGCGAACGGGCTCGCGGGCGCCGCCCTGGGCCTGTCGTTCCTGCTGCGCGCGGTCGGCGACACCACCGGCAGCGTCGACGAGTCCGGGATCCGGGTCACCAGCGCGTGGCCGTCGTGGCTCAGCCCGATCGGCTGGGCACAACAGGTCCGGCCGTTCGACGCCGACAAATGGTGGGTCTTCGCGGTCTTCGCGCTGTTCGTCGTCGCGACCGTGTGGCTCGCCTACGCCTTGACCGGAAGGCGCGATCACGGTGCCGGACTCGTGCAGCCGCGCCCGGGCCCGGCCCGGGCCGCTCCGCGCCTGCCGACGGCTCTCGGATTCGCGTGGCGCATGCAGCGCACCACGCTGCTGTGGTGGGCGCTGGGCATCGCGGTGCTCGCGGTGACGTACGGGAGCATTGCGGACGAGATGGACAACTTCCTCGACGAGGGCGGCGCGGTCGCCGACATGATGACGCAACTCGGCGGTGGCGCCGAGGCGCTCACCGATGCGTACTTCGCCGTGACCTTCCTGATGATGTCCTTCTTCACTGCCGCGTACGCGGTGCAGGCGGTGCTGCGGATGCACGGTGAGGAGAGCTCCGGCCGCGTGGAACCGCTGCTGTCGACCGCGCTCGGCCGCGCCCCGTGGATGCTGTCCCACGTCGTCGTGGTGGTCGTGGGAATCGTGGTCCTGCACGTGATTCTCGGTGTCGCGGTCGCGGTTCCGTACGGCATCGCGATCGGGGACCTCGGGGGACCGCTCGGCGAGCTGATGTCGGCTGCGCTCGCGTTCGTCCCGGCCGTGCTGCTGGTCGCCGCGACGGCCGTCCTGTGCGTCGGCGCCTTCCCGGGACGCGCGGCGAGTATCGCGTGGGGCCTGTTCGTGGTGTGGGTGCTCATCGGCCAGATCGGGCCGCTGCTGAACCTGCCGCAGTGGGTGATGGATCTGTCACCGTTCGTGCACGTGCCGGCGCTGCCGGCGGCCGAGCTGCGAGCCCTCCCGCTGGTCGTGCTCACCGTCCTGGCGGTCCTGCTCGCCGCGGCCGGCGTTGCGGCCCTGCGCCGCCGCGACATCGCCGTGCAGTGACCGGTTCACCCGTGCTTCGCGGCCCGGGCTGCCTCGGCGAACGCCTGCATGCTGGGAAATTCGGCGTCGAAGCTGTACTCGACGGACGGGACCGGGGTCGCGCCCTGGCCGGGACGGTCGTGGCGACGGTTGATCCAGACCGAGCGCAGGCCGTGACGCTTGGCGGGAACGTGGTCGTGGAACAACGACTGCGCGACGTGCAGCAGGCGCTCGCGGGGAATCTCCAGTTCGGTCAGCGCGTCGTCGAGCGCCTCGAAGTGGTTCGGAGCGGGCTTGTAGGCGCCGACGTCCTGCGCGGTGATGATCCGGTCGAACGTGACCCCGAGACGGGCGTTGCTGCCCGCGAAGCCCTCGCGGTGCACGTTGGAGACGATGATCAGCGTGTAGTCCTGCGCCAGTGACGCCAGGGCCGCAGCGGAATCCGGAAACGCGGGCCAGTCCGGAACAGATGCGCCGAGCCGGGTCGCCCATTCGTCGGACACGTCGGCGCCGAGCGTCGCACCGGTACGACGGAACGCTTCGGCCAGGATCTGCGGGTACAGCGCGCCGGGCATGTCCTGTTCGGCGGCGGCCTCGCTGTCCCCGTACGCCAGGAGGAGGTCCTCGCCGGAGACGTCGAGTCCGGCTTCGCGCGCCCACGGGGCCAGTACGGCGGTGAGGCCGGTCTCCCAGTCGATGAGCGTGCCGTAGCAGTCGAAACTCAGTGCGTCGTACGCGGACAGATCCAACCCGGAGAGATTCACAGCCGCGGCCTCCTGACATGTGCGTTGGGAGGCAGTGTACGAGCAGGGACCTTCCGATGCTGCCCGGGACGAAGTACTGTCGACGCTCGCCCGGCGGCTGCGCGATGCACGATCCCGCGAACCGTCACCACACCTCATCAGGAATCGGAGCCATGACCGGAGTCACCGACATCGAACTGCGCGGCTGTGCGGGGGCACACGAGCTCGCCCGGCTCGTGGAGGTGTGGCGGAGCGCGGTGCGCGCCACCCATCACTTCCTCACCGCGGACGACATCGCCTTCTACGAAGACCGGATGGCGCAGGAATACCTGGCTGCCGTGGACCTCACGGTCGCTGTGACCGGAGGACGGATCGTCGGATTCTCCGGGCTCGCCGACGGCCGGCTGGAGATGCTCTTCGTCGAAAACGAGTACCGCGGAACCGGTGTCGGGTCGATCCTGCTGGAGGATGCCTTGCGCCGGCATCCCGCACTCACGCTGGATGTCAACGAGCAGAATCCCGCCGCGGTGGCGTTCTACCGGCGACGCGGCTTCGTCGTCACCGGACGATCCGAGACCGACGGCGACGGCCGCCCGTTCCCGCTCCTGCACCTGTCCGCCCCGGCAGCGACCCGCTGACCGGCGGTCCGATGTAGGCGGTTCGACTCAGGAGGCGTCGAGCACCAGCCACCCGCCGTGATGTTCGAACGCCTCGAAGTTCCGGCCGGTGGATTCGCCGAGCCGCGTCAGTGCGTCGAGGTCGAAGGTGCGCACGTGGCCGTGGCAGGCGGTGGCCTCGTCCTCGAACGGCACTGCGATCACCACCCGCTCCCGGGCGATCCGCAGCGCTTCGGCGACGACGGCGGCACCGATCGTGTCGTCGACGTGTTCGAGCAGGTGGATCGCCGTGACCGTGTCGGCGCTGTCGTCGGGAACCGGCACGTGCGCGGCGTCGCACACCAGGGTGTCGACGGACAGGCCGAGACGTGGGGCGACGGCGTCGAGCAGGGACATGGTGCCCGGAAGGATGTCGGTGGCGGTCACCTGAGCTCCCGCGCCGGCCAGGCGCAACGGCAGGAAACCGAAGCACGACCCGAGGTCCAGCACGCGACCGCGGACCAACTCCGCCGCCTTGTCGTGGATGGGTGCGAAATCCGCTGTGCCGTCGAGAAGTTCACCCAGGGAGTTGCGGTAGTAGGTGACCCACGCGTCGAGGGGATCGGGGACGGTCGAACGCACCAGCCCGACCATCGTCAACTCGAACTCGTCCTGTCCGAAGTCGGCGTCCTCGATCGATGCGGTGACGCCGGCGACGAGCCGTTCGCTGAGATCGGCCGGTCCGAGCGAATGCGTCACGTGCAGGCGGCCGTCGTTGCGGCGCAACGTCAACGGGCCGGACTCG
Source organism: Rhodococcus sp. NPDC003383 (assembly GCF_053589115.1). Lineage (NCBI taxonomy): Bacteria > Bacillati > Actinomycetota > Actinomycetes > Mycobacteriales > Nocardiaceae > Rhodococcus > Rhodococcus sp. NPDC003383. The sequence goes on from NZ_JBSFRG010000031.1 coordinate 30,325, forward strand.
ACGCGTTCGACCGTGACGTGATCGTGCGTCCAGCGTCCGGGTGTGCAGGGGGCGAGGGAATCGAGCACGCTCATGACTGGGCCTCGTTCGGTGGGACGGCCGGGGAGTTCAGCCCACTGTAGAGGGTGCGCATCCCCGAGGCCAGCAGGTCGGGTAGTTCGGCGGAGTCGTCGGCGAGCCATTGTTCGTATGCCGAGACCGCCACGGCGAGCATGAGATAGGCGACGGTACGCGGGAAGTGATCGTCGGCCGAGGCGCCGGTCCGGGCGGCCACGAACTCGGCGATGACCCGCCGCCAGCCCTGGTACATCACCGACGAATACGCCTGCAGGGTCGGGTTGCGCAGGATCAGTTCCATGCGGGCGCGGTGTCGCTGCGCCTCGGACTCGGGGAAGGTGTTGAAGTCCAGCAGCGCCGACGCCAGGGCCTCGGCGAGGGGCATGTCCTCGGGAAGTGCGGACAGGTGGGCGCGCATGTGCGCGAGGTGCTCGTCGAAGTCGCCCCACGGCACCGCGTTCTTGGACGGGAAGTAGCGGAAGAACGTGCGGCGTGCGATCCCGGCGGCTTCGGCGATCTCGTCGACGCTGGTCTCGTCGAAGCCGCGTTCGCGGAACAGTTCGATGCCGACGGCGCTGAGTCCCTCCCTCGTGGTGGAGGGGCGCCGACCTGTCCGAGCGGACGGTTTCCGACGGCTACGCATGATTCCCTCGATCCATAGATGACATTCTGCACTCGATGCCATTACAGTGGTGAACCGAGTCACAACGCAAGACTGGTTGTGGCGTCGACTCCACACCTGGAGCAGAAATCCGAGGAGGAAACATGTCCGATCGTGACAACGCGGTGATCGAGTCCGAGCTCATCGAGGAGTCCCTCGTGGAAGAGGTCTCCATCGACGGCATGTGCGGCGTGTACTGACATGTCCGCACCCGGAGCCACCGCCGTGGCAACTGCACAGTTCGATCCGGGCGCCATGTGGCGGCTCCACCCGCAGGTAGCGCTTCGCCCCGAGCCGTTCGGGGCGTTGCTCTACCACTTCGGCACCCGCAAGCTGTCGTTTCTGAAGAACACCGTGATCGTCGAGGTCGTCCGCTGTCTGGGCGAGCACGATTCGGTGCGGGATGCGTTGCGCGCCCACGGAATCGACGAGAACGCCGAGCGGCCCTACCTGCATGCCCTGCGCACGCTGGCCGACTCCCACATGATCGTCCCCGCCTGACGCCCCGAACCAGCAAGGACCCGCCATGACGTCTCTGCTCGAACCACCCGTCACCTCTGCACCCCCGAAAGTGGGTCGTCTCGTCGACCAGTTCGAGAAGGGCCTCGATGCCCCGATCTGCCTGACCTGGGAACTGACCTACGCGTGCAACCTGTCGTGCGTGCACTGCCTGTCCTCGTCCGGTAAACGCGACCCGCGGGAGCTGTCGACCGAGCAGTGCAAGGCGATCATCGACGAACTGCAGCGCATGCAGGTCTTCTACGTCAACATCGGTGGTGGCGAACCCACCGTGCGCTCGGACTTCTGGGAACTGGTCGACTACGCCACCGAGCACCAGGTGGGCGTGAAGTTCTCCACCAACGGGGTGCGCATCGACAAGAAGGTCGCTGCGCGCCTGGCCGCCTCCGACTACGTCGACGTGCAGATCTCCCTCGACGGCGCGACCGCCGAGGTCAACGACGCCGTCCGCGGCCCCGGATCGTTCGCGATGGCCGTGCGCGCGCTGGAGAACCTGTCCGAGGCCGGCTTCCGCGACGCCAAGATCTCCGTCGTCGTCACCCGCGAGAACGTCGACCAGCTCGACGAGTTCAAGGCTCTGGCCGACAAGTACGGTGCCACCCTGCGCATCACCCGGTTGCGTCCGTCCGGACGCGCGGTGGACGTGTGGGACGAGCTGCACCCGACGCACGAGCAGCAGCGGCAGCTCTATGACTGGCTCGTCGCGCACGGCGAGGGTGTGCTCACCGGCGACTCGTTCTTCCACCTGTCCGCGTTCGGCGGCCAGAGCGGTGCCGGTGCGCTGCCGGGGCTGAACCTGTGCGGCGCGGGTCGGGTGGTGTGCCTGATCGACCCGGTCGGCGACGTCTACGCGTGCCCGTTCGCGATCCACGACAACTTCCACGCCGGCAACATCCTCACCGACGGCGGATTCGCCTCGGTATGGAAGAACTCCGAGCTGTTCAGGCAGCTGCGCGAGCCGCAGTCCGCCGGCGCGTGCTCCTCGTGCAACTTCTTCGACGCGTGCCGCGGCGGCTGCATGGCCGCGAAGTTCTTCACCGGCCTGCCGATGGACGGCCCGGACCCCGAATGCGTCCAGGGCTACGGCCAGTCCGCGCTCGCCGGCGAGCGCACCGTGCCGCAGTCCAGCGTCGACCACTCGCGCACCGGCAAGCGCGCCGAGCGCCGCACCCCGGCCGCGCCGGTTCCGCTGACCCTGCTGACCAAGCCCCCCGCCAAGTTCTGCGACGAAAACCCGCTCGCAGGACTGTAATTCCCGAGGAGACCACAGACCATGGCCAAGCCATCCTGGTTGAAGAACCCGTGGGCGACCGACCCCTGGTTCGAAACCGTCGCCGTCGCGCAGGAACGTGCCCGCAAGCGGCTGCCGAAATCCGTCTACGGCGCGCTCGTCGCCGGCTCCGAAGCGGGCCTGACGGTCGACGACAACATCGCCGCGTTCCGGGAACTCGGTTTCGCGCCGCACGTCGCCGGACTGTCGGACAAGCGGGAAATGGGTACCCACGTCCTCGGGCAGGACGTGGCGATGCCGGTGTTGATCTCGCCGACCGGTGTGCAGGCCGTGCACCCGGACGGGGAGGTCGCGGTCGCGCGGGCGGCCGCCGCCCGTGGGGTCGCGATGGGCTTGAGCTCGTTCGCCTCGAAGTCCATCGAGGATGTCGCCGCGGTCAACGACAAGACGTTCTTCCAGATGTACTGGGTCGGCAGCCGGGACGTGCTGGTCCAGCGTATGGAGCGGGCCCGCGCAGCCGGAGCCAAGGGCCTGATCATGACCCTGGACTGGTCGTTCTCCAACGGCCGCGACTGGGGCAGCCCGGCGATCCCGGAGCGGATGAACCTCGAGGCGATGGTCAAGTTCGCGCCCGAGGGCATCTTCCGCCCGAAGTGGCTGCTCGAGTGGGCCAAGACCGGTGGCGTGCCGGACCTGACCACCCCGAACCTGACCCCGCCCGGCGGTGCGGCGCCGACGTTCTTCGGTGCCTACGGCGAGTGGATGACCACCCCGCTGCCCACCTGGGAGGACGTGGCCTGGCTGCGCGAGCAGTGGGGGGATGCCCCGTTCATGCTCAAGGGCGTGATGCGGGTCGACGACGCCAAGCGCGCCGTCGACGCCGGTGTCACCGCGATCTCGGTGTCCAACCACGGCGGCAACAACCTCGACGGCACCCCCGCGCCGATCCGGGCGCTGCCGGCGATCGCCGAGGCGGTCGGCAAGGACGTCGAGGTGCTGCTCGACGGCGGTATCCGCCGCGGCAGCGACGTCGTCAAGGCCCTCGCGCTCGGTGCGAAGGCGGTGCTCATCGGCCGTGCCTACCTGTGGGGTCTGGCCGCGAACGGTCAGGCCGGCGTCGAGAACGTCCTCGACATCCTCAGCGGCGGAATCGGTTCGGCGCTGATGGGCCTGGGCAAAACCTCGATCCACGAGCTCACCCCGGACGATGTGGTCGTGCCCGAGGGCTTCCGTCGCGACCTCGGTATCTGACCGGGGTCCACGAAGCTCCGTGCTCACCGATCCCATCACCCTCGCCGGACGGACCGCGCCGGCGAGGGTGATCTTCGGGCCGCACGAGACCAATCTCGCTGCGGGTAGAGCACTCTCACGGCGGCACGTCGACTACTACGCACGGCGTGCCCGCGGCGGTGCCGGCATCGTCGTCACCGAGGTCGCCTCGGTGCACGCTGCCGACCACCCCTACGAGCGGGCACCGCTGGCTGCCGACTGTGCTGCCGGCTGGGCGGAGACGGTCGCCGCGTGCCGCCCGCACGGCACGCTCGTGCTCGCCGGGCTCGGCCACGCCGGGCTGCAGGGATCGAGTGCCTGGACCCGGGCGCCGCTGCACGCGCCGTCGCGGGTTCCGGATCCGGCGACCCGGGAGCTGCCCGCCGAGATGACCGCGGCCGACATCGATTCGGTGGTCGACGGTTTCCGCGGGGCTGCCGCGACCGCGGTCGCCGCCGGCGTCGACGGCATCGAACTCGACGCCGGTCCGGCCTCACTGTTGCGGCAGTTCGTCTCGGGGCTGACCAATATGCGTACCGACCGCTACGGCACCGACCGGACCCTGCTGCTGAACCGCGTAATCACCACGGTCCGAAGCGAGCTCGGTCCCGGACGGATCCTTGCGTTGCGGCTGTGCTGCGACGAGAACGCGCCGTGGGCCGGGATCACACCCGACCTCGCCGCCGCGCACGCGGCCGAATTCGCGCCGCACCTAGACCTGCTGACGGTCGTTCGAGGCGGCCTGTTCACCCCCGGCTCGTACCGGCCCGACGCGCACACCCCACCCGGTTTCAACGCAGAACTGTGCCGCCACATCCGCGACGCGGTCGCCGGAACCGTTCCGATCGTGTTGCAGGGCAGCATCGTCGACGCGGAGCACGCTTGTCGCATGCTCACGGGCGGCGTCTGCGATGCCGTCGAGATGACCCGCGCGCAGATCGCCGACCCGGATCTCGTCGCGACCGTCCGTGCCGGACGCGACCCGCGACCGTGCGTGCTGTGCAACCAGGCGTGCCTCGTCCGCGACTTCCACAATCCGGTGGTCGGATGCATCGGCAATCCCGAGGCGGGGCACGAGGATGAGCAGTCTGTTTCGCCGGCCTCCACATCCCGGGACGTTCTCGTCGTCGGGGGTGGCCCGGCCGGTCTCGAGGCCGCTCGCACCCTCGCCGCCCGGGGTCATCGGGTGCAGGTCCGCGAGCGTGCCGACCGGTGCGGTGGCCTGCTGCGGACCGCGGCCGCCGGCGTCGGACGCGACCGCCTCGCGACCCTCGCGGACTGGCTCGAGGACCGGTGCCGCGACAGCGGTGTCGATTTGCGGTGCGGTACCGAGGTCACCGCCCCCGACCTCGACGACGCGCACGCCGCCGGTACCGCGATCGTGCTCGCGACCGGCAGCCGGGACCGGCAGCCTGGGTTCCCGGTCGCTGCCGACGCCGCCTGCTACACGACCGCGCGCCGGGTCCTGGATCGTCCACCGGCCGAGCCGCGGACGATGCTCGTGTGGGATCCGGCCGGCGGGCCGATCGCGGTCGCGGTCGCCGAGCGACTGGCCGCGCTCGGCCACCCGGTGCACTACGCGACCTGCGATCCCATCGCAGGATCACGGCTCGCACCCACCGGCGACCTGGTCGGCGCGAACGCCCGGCTGCGACGGGCCGGCATCACCCGGCACCGCAGCGTCACGGTGCGCGCGGTCGACCCGACCGGTGTCCACCTCGAACACCCGATCACCGGGGAACGGAGCACCGTTCCGGATGCATTGTTCGTGGACTGCTCAGCGGGATTGCCTGATGACAAACTCGCCGGAATCAGGCGCAATGGAATCGGTGACTGCGTCGCACCACGGACGGTGCGGGAGGCGATCCGGGAGGGGTATCGTCTCGCCGCAGAACTGTAATAGGTTTCAATCGCGGATCGAAGGGGAACGCCACATGGGCGAGTTCGACGGCAAGGTCGTCTTCATCACCGGCATCGCGCGCGGGCAGGGCCGCAACCACGCGCTGCGTTTCGCACGGGAAGGGGCCTCGATCATCGGCGTCGACGTCGCCGGACCGGTCTCCGAGTACGTCTCCTACGAGCAGGCGACCCGCGAGGACTTCGACGAGACCGTGCGGCTCGTCGAGGAAGCCGGCGGCAAGATCGTCGCCCGCATCGCCGACGTGCGCGACAGTGCGGCCCTCAAGGCTGTCGTCGACGAAGGGGTCGCCCAGTTCGGCCGCCTCGACGTCGTCGTCGCCAACGCGGGCATCTGCTCGTGGAACCGTTTCTGGGAGATGCCCGACGAGCAGTTCGAGGAACTGATCGACATCAACCTGACCGGTGTCTTCAAGACCATCAAGGCCGCCACTCCCGCGATGATCGAGGCGGGCAACGGCGGCTCGATCATCCTCGTCAGCTCGGTCGCGGGCCTGAAGGCCATGCCCGGCCAGATCAACTACGCCGCAGCCAAGTTCGGTCTCGTCGGCATGACCCAGACAGCCGCGAAGGAGCTGGGCGAGTACCGCATCCGCGTCAACTCGATCCACCCGTACGGCGTGAACACGCCGATGGGCACCGACCCGGGTGCGCTGAAGATGTTCGAGAAGTACCCGCACTGGCTCCCCAACTTCGCGCCGATCCTCACCGAGAAGCCGATCGCCGACCCCGACGACACGTCCGACGCCGTGCTGTTCCTCGCGAGCGACCGCGCAAAGACCATCACCGGCAGCCAGATGGCGCTCGACCAGGGCAACTCGAAGGTCTGACCGGTGCCGCGTGACGTGACCGGCGCCGACCCGCACGATCTGTTGCGGCTCGGCCCGGTCACGCTGCGCAACCGCATCGTCTTTCCCGCGCACCTGACGAACTTCGCCGTCGACGGCGAGGTCACCGACCGGCACATCGCCTACTACGTCGCGCGCGCCCGCGGCGGCGCGGCGATGATCGTCACCGAAGAGCACACGGTGCACCCGTCGGATCGGCCGTACGAGAAGCTGATCCGCGGCTGGGATCCGGCGGTGCTGCCCGGGTACCGTCGTCTCACTGAAGCGGTGCACGCCCAGGGCGCGCGAATTCTCGCCCAGCTCAACCACAACGGCGCCCAGGGCACCGGAATGTACACCGGCCGGCCGCTGTGGGCGCCCGCGCCGGATCCGGACCCGCTGTTCCGTGAGGTGCCCGTCGCGATCGGCGCGGACGAGATCCGCGAACTCGTCGCGGGCTACGCGGACGCGGCCCGGCGCTGTGCCGACGGCGGGTTCGACGGTGTCGAGATCCAGTGCTCGCAGGCGTCGATCCTGCGCGCGTTCCTCGCCCCCGGCGCCAACCCGCGCACCGACGACTACGGCGGCGACCTCGACCGACGCGCCCGGCTGCTGCTCGAGGTCGTCGCCGCGGTGCGCGCAGCGCTCGGTCCCGGATACGTCCTCGGGGTCCGGTTGAGCGGGCACGACGGCACCCCCGGTGGCATCGACATCGACGATGCCGTGCGCGTCGCGCGCATGCTCGAAGCGACCGGGCACGTGGACTACCTGAGCACCTCGGTCGGGGTCGCGACCGAGACCCTGTATCTCGTCGAGGCGCCCATGTCGACGCCGCACGGCTATTCGCTGTTCGTGCCCGACGCCATCCGCACCGCCGTCGACCTGCCCGTGGTCGGGGTGGGCCGCTTCACGACCCCGGACCAGGTCCGCGCCGCCCTGGCCGACGGGGTCTGCGATCTAGTCGGGGCGGTGCGCGCCCACATCGCCGATCCCGGTTTCGCGGGCAAGGTCCTCGACGGACGCGGCGACGAGATCCGCCCGTGCATCGGCTGCAATCAGGACTGCATCGGACGGGTCGGGCTGGGCCGTCCGATCGGATGCGCGGTCAACCCGTATGCCGGATACGAGGACGCGACGCGGCCCGATCCGGCCGTGCCGGGGAAGGTGCTCGTCGTCGGCGGGGGACCGGCGGGCCTGCAGGCCGCGGTGACCGCCGCCGAGCGCGGACACGCCGTGACACTTCTCGAACGGGAATCTCTGGTGGGAGGTCAGATTCGTGTCGCCGCGTCCGCGCCGCACCGCGGTGAGCTGCTCGGTGCCGTCGCGAGTCTGGAAGCCGAGTGCCGTCGGCTCGGTGTCGAGATCCGCACCGGCGTCGACGTCGACGCCGCGACCGTCCGGGCATACCGGCCGGACACTGTCGTGATCGCCACCGGGGCCCGGCCGCGGCGGCCGGACTGGGCGGGGGAGTCGTCACGGGTGGTGGACGTGCGCGACGTGCTCGGCGGTCGCACCGAACCGGCAGGGCGGGTGCTCGTCGTCGACGACCTGGGATTCCATCAGGCGACCTCGGTCGCGGAGCTGCTCGCCGACCGCGGTTGCGCGGTCACCGTGTGCACCAGCGGAATGATCGTCGGCCAGGACCTCGGGCTCACCCTCGAGATGAACGGCTGGGTCCGGCGCGCTCACGACAAGGGCATCGAGCAGGTCACCGACGTGGTGGTCGCCGCCCTGACGGACACCGACTGCGTCGAGGTGACACTGCTGAACCATTTCACCGCCGAAAGCTCCGTCCGCACAGTCGATTACGTGGTCGTGGCGACGCACCAGGAGCCGGTCGACGAGCTGTGGCGCGACCTGCAGGGCGAGAGTTTCCGCGTGGTGCGTGTCGGCGACGCGGTGACGCCGCGGCGACTCGACTCGGCGATCATCGAGGGGATGCGCGCGGTCGCCGCGCTGTGACGGAACGGCCGTAGTGATACCAGGCCGTTCTCACAGCTCCCGGCGCATCGCGGTCCTCGGCCACCGGTCCAGGCCGTGGCGCGCCTCCGCGGCGCGGATCTCCCGCAGTTCGGGGCCGAGGTGCGCGTCGTCGACGAACCGGAACCCGAGGCGCTCGTAGTACGGGCCGTTCCAGGGCACGTCCACGTACGTGGTGAGCGTCAAGGCGCGGTGGCCGCGGTCGCGGGCCCACTGCGTGACGTGCTCGATGAGCATCCTCCCGATCCCGCGGTGCGCGTGGTCGGGATGCACCGAGACCTGCTCGATGTGGGCGTGCCCGTCGACGACGTCGACGATCAGGTAGGCGTCCGGCCGGTTCCCGGAGTCGAGATGCACCCAGGCGCGGTCGCCGTCGCAATAGTGTTGCAGCTCTTCGATGGTGGGCGGCTCGTCGTCGGCGACCACCGTCATGCCGATCTCCGCGAACGGTGCGCCCGCCGCTCGCTCGATGTCCTGGAGGAGCGGCAGATCCGACGAGGTGGCCAGCCGAAGCGGCGGCAGCGCCTTGCTGTAGTAGCGCGCGAACTCGGTGTGCGCGTACCGGCCGTACCGTTCGGCCATCGGGGTGTAGCCGCTCGCCTCGTACAGGGCGATCGCCTCGGGTTGCGCGGTACCGGTCTCCAGGACGATCCGGCGTCGCCCGGCGTCGGTGGCGGTGCGTTCCAGGGCGCCGAGAAGACGCCGGGCGATCCCGCGTCGCCGGGCCGTGTCCCGCACGTACATGCGTTTGATCTCGGCGTCGTCGGGGCGGATACCGGGACAGGACCCGTCGAGGGTGCGCCAGCCGCCCATACCGACGGCCTGTCCCTCGTCGCGGGCGAGCAGGAAGGTGCCGTGGGGTGCGACGAACTCGGCCGGAAGGAGTTCGTTGTCGTCGGGGCCGCCGTAGCGGTGGACGTATTCGAGTTGCAGTTCACCGAGGAGTTCGAGGACAGCCGGGTCGTCGAGGGTGCGCGGTTCGATCAGCACGGAGGGCAGCCTACGCGCTGCGCTTGCCGACGATTCTTGTAACCCCGTAAGGTGGTTACATGGTGATGCTGCGTTCCCCGGAGGGGATCGACTTCGAGGTCGATTCCGGATCGCTGTGTGTGGACTTCGTCTACACCGGCGGCGCGGCGGAGCGGGCCCGGTGGGAAACACTCCACACACCCGACGACCTGACGAACTGGATCGCCGCCCGCATGCGGGTCCCGGCCGCACACGTCCGGCTCGGCCCGCACGACGTCGCGCAGGCCAAGGACCTTCGGGAAGCGCTGTGGCACAGCCTGAACCGATGCATCGACGGCTGTGGACCCAGCCCTTCGGACACCGCGGTCATCGATGCCGCCGCGGCCCGGCCGGACATCGCGCCGCAACTCGCGGCGCCCGGCACGGTCGTCCCGATCACCGGCGACCAGGCCCTGTCGACCCTGGCCCGCGACGCCGTCGACCTGCTCGGCGGACCGCGCGCGTCCAGGATCAAACGCTGCGCCGCCGACGACTGCCCGCTCGTTTTCGTCGACACCTCGCGCGCCGGCAACCGCCGGTGGTGCTCGATGGCCCGGTGCGGCAACCGGGACAAGGTCCGCGCACATCGACGGAAGGAACAGGCATGACCGACACCGTCGGCAAGACCAGGGACGCCGGCTGGCAGATCGGCGTCTCCAAGACACTCCCGCACCCGATCGACGCGGTGTGGTCGCTGATCGTCGAAGAACCGGGCCTCTGGCTCGGCGCAGGCGCCGTGATCCCGCTCGAGAAGGGAGAGCAGTGGCAGGCGGACGACGGAACCGGTGGGGAACTGCGCAGCCGTCACGAGTCCGATCGCGTGCGCCTGACCTGGCGCCCTCCGACGTGGCATCACGACACCACGGTGCAGGTGGCGGTGCAGGCCGGCCCGACGGGCACCGTCCTGAGATTCCACCAGGAACGCCTCGCCGGGCCCGACGAACGGCAGCGGCAACGCACTCATTGGCAGGCGGCGCTGGCCCGGGTCGAACGCGCGCTCGAACAGGTGACGGGCACCGCATAACATCGGGGCGGTGAACCGGAACCTCGACACCGCCCGCTGGCCCGACATCGCGCCGGGCCATGCGACCGTCGCCGTTCCGGTCGGCGCCTTCGAGCAGCACGGACCGCACCTGCCGCTGGACACGGACACGCGCATCGCGACCGCGGTCACGGGAGCGCTGCCGGACGTGGTGACCGCGCCGGCGGTGGCCTACGGGGCCAGTGGTGAACACGAGGCGTTCGCGGGCACCGTCTCGATCGGCGCCGAGGTCATGGAATCACTGCTCGTCGAATACGGCCGGTCGGTGTGCCGGTGGGCCGCGCGCGTCGTGTTCGTCAACGGCCACGGTGGCAACGCGCACGCCCTCGCGAAAGCGGTTGCCCTGCTGCGCTACGAGGGCCGGGACGCCGCGTGGCTGCCGTGCGCGGTACCCGGTGGGGATGCGCATGCCGGGGACACGGAGACCAGCCTGCTGCTGCACCTGGCACCCGAGGTCGTGGCAATGGACCGCGCCGAGGTGGGTTCGACGGAATCCATCGCGACTCTGCTGCCCCGATTGCGGGAGGGCGGTATCGTCGCCGTGTCGGCGAACGGGGTGCTGGGCGATCCCACGGCCGCCACCGCGGAGCGGGGAGCCCGGATGTTCGCAGACCTGGTCGAACGTGCGACTGCACAGGTTGCCCGCTGGCAGCCCGGTGCAGAGGGGAGACTCCGGTGACACAGGGCGCAACGAAGCGCACTCCCACGTCGCGGCTGCCCGACGGTTTCGGCGTCCGGATCGACCCTCGGGTGCGAGCGTTCTCCGCCGGACGGGTGCTCATCGGTGGGTCACCGACCCGCATGCTCAAACTCGCCCCGGCCGCGGCTGCGATGCTCGACGACGGCTACCTGAGGGTGGTCGATTCGAGGACCGCGGTCGTGGCCCGCCGGCTCCTCGACTCGGGGGTCGGCAACCCCCGGCCCACAGCCCTGCCGTCGACCTCGGACGTGACCGTCGTGGTCCCGGCGAAGGACAACCCTGCCGGTCTGCGACGGCTGCTGCAGGCGCTCGAATCGGTCCGGGTGATCGTCGTCGACGACGGATCCGAAACCCCCTTCGTCGCACCCGAGACCGGTCAGGTGACGGTCCTGCGCCACGAGACGTCGCGGGGACCCGCGGCTGCCCGGAACACCGGAATGCGGGCGGCCACAACACCGTTCGTGGCATTCCTGGATTCCGACGTGGTGCCCCGCATCGGCTGGCTCGAGGCGATTCTCGGGCACTTCACCGATCCCGCGGTCGCCCTCGTCGCTCCGCGCATCGTCGCGCTCGACCCGGACAGTGCCCCGCTCGCACGGTACGAACACGCCCGGTCGTCGCTGGATCTCGGACGCCGTGAAGCCGCGGTGGTCGCGGGCAGCCCCGTCGCCTATGTACCGAGCGCCGCGATGGTGGTGCGCCGCGACGTGCTGGACGAACTCGGCGGGTTCGACGAGACCATGCACGTCGCGGAGGACGTCGACCTGTGCTGGCGGCTGCAGCAGTCCGGCTGGCGGCTGCGTTACGAGCCGGTCGCGCGGGTCGCGCACGATCACCGGATCGGATTCCGGAAGTGGTTCACCCGCAAGGCTTTCTACGGAACCGGTGCCGCTCCGCTGGCGGCGCGGCATCCCGGGTCCGTCGCCCCGATGGTGATGTCGGTGTGGACGTTGTTCGCCTGCGTCGCCGCCGCCACGTGCACCCGCCTCGGGGCGCTGGGTTCGGCGATCTCGCTGCTCGTGACCCTGCTGCGGTTGCGGCGCATGTTCACCGAACTGGACCAGCCCACCCGCATCGCCGCGGTGCTCACCGCGCAGGGTTTCGCCGGAGGCATGTGGCAGCTCGCCTCCGCTCTCTGCCGGCACTACTGGCCGGTCACCCTCGTCGCTTCGCTGTTCTCCGCCCGGATACGGCGGACGGTCGCGGCTTTCGCTGTCGCGGAAGGACTCTGGGACTGGTTCGGGCATCGCGAGGAAGGCGGTCTCGACCCCGTGCGCTACGTGCTCTACAAACGGCTCGACGATCTCGCATACGGTGCCGGACTGTGGAAGGGTGCGCTCGATGCCCGCGACCCGGCCGCGCTGATCCCCGACATCCGGAACTGACGTGCTGCCGGCACACGCCGACGTCGTCGTGGTCGGTGGAGGAAGCTGCGGGTCCGTGGTCGCGGCACGGCTCAGCGACGATCCGGATCGATCCGTGCTGCTTCTCGAGGCCGGACCCGGGTACCGGACCGTGCACGATACCCCGGACGAAATACGCACTGCCGCAACCGTTCCCGTCGGTCCGGGCAGTTTCTGGGCGGCCCGGTACACGGCGCGGCTCACCGCCGAGGTCGCCACCACGGTGGCGCGGGGACGGGTCCTCGGCGGTTCCGGTGCCGTCAACGGAGCGTACTTCGTGCGGGCCCGGCCCGGTGATCTCGCCCGCTGGCCGGCGTCGTGGGCGTACGACGAGGTGCTCGCCGACTTCCGAGCCCTCGAAACCGACTCCGACTTTCCCGGCGACCTGCACGGCAGCGACGGTCCCGTGCCGGTAGGGCGGGTCCCGTGGGATCGGCTGCACCCGGTGTCCGCCGCGTTCCACGAGACCGCGGTCGCGGCGGGATTCGCGGCCGTCGACGACCTCAATGCTCCCGGTCCCGACGGCGTCGGCCGCGTCCCGCTCAACATCCGCGACGGGATGCGCGTCGGTCCCGCGCTCGCGTACCTGCTGCCGGTCCTGCGCCGGACGAACCTGACGGTGGCCACCGGCACGGAGGTGCTGCGGATCGTCCTGGCGAACGGTCGCGCGGTGGGGGTCGAGGTCGCCGACGGAGCGGGCACCCGACAGATCACGGCCGGCCACGTCGTGGTGTGCGCTGGTGCCGTGCACTCACCGCAACTGCTGATGCTCTCCGGCATCGGCCCCGCCGACGAACTGCGGCGACTCGGAATCGCTGTGCTGCACGACCTTCCGGGGGTCGGCCGGGACTTCACCGACCATCCCGAGGTGGCGATCGGATACCGCTATCGGCGTGAACTGCCGACGAGGGGGCCGCTGCTCGAGACGGTTCTGCACACCCGGTCGCTCGAATTGCGCCCGTACACCGTGCCGTTCGGCACGGCGATTCCGGGAAGCGGCGTCGCCGACCCGGTGCTCGGCGTCGTGCTCACCCGGCCCCGCAGCCGCGGACGAATTCTGCTCGATCCCGCCGATCCCCGGTCCGCGCCCGTCCTGGACTACCGCTATCTCGAGCACCCGCAGGATCGTGCCGACCTCCGGGAGGGTGTCCACCTCGCCACAGACATGCTCGGCGCGATGACCGACCTCGTCGACACGGGCAGTCGCACCACGCACCTCGGGACGTCCTTGCACCTGTCCGGCACGTGCCGGATGGGCACGGACGACGGGTCGGTCGTCGACGAACGGTGCCGCGTCCACGGCATCGACGGTCTGAGCGTCGTCGACACCTCCGTGTTCCCCGAGGTGCCGAGCCGCGGCCCCCACGCCACCGCCGTGATGCTCGCCCACCGCGTCGGTGTGTCTTTGTGGCGGTCGGGGGCGCCACAAAGACACACCGGGCGCTTGGCGCCACCTGTGTGACCTGGACTACAGTGTCGGCAAGGAGGACGCCGGTAGATGACCCAGACAACGAAGCCGTCGGTGAACCCGTGGGTGGCGCTGCGGCCCGGGGACGACGCCGCCGCACACGCGCTGCGCATGTCGTCGGCCCACCGGACATTCCTGGATGCGCGCGAGGGCACGTCGGCGGTCCGCTCGGTCGTGCGCGACTCGTGGTTGCGCAGCGTCGAACGTGGCATCGACCCGGATTCGGTGGACCAGCCGAGCCTGCTCACCGGCGTCGACCTGGAGGAATACCGCTCGGGGCATCCGATGGCGCTGATCCGTCCGGTCGTGCGCAAACTCCTCGTCGAGGACGCCGCCGACGACGGTCTGCTCGTCGCGATCAGCGACGAGCGCGGCCGGTTGCTGTGGGTCGAGGGTGATCACTCCGCCCGCGACCGGGCGCTGTCGATGAGTTTCGTCGAGGGCGCCGACTGGAGCGAAGACCACGTCGGCACCAATGCTCCCGGAACCGCTCTGGCGCTGGATCATTCGGTGCAGATCTTCGCGGCCGAGCATTTCAACCGGACCGTGCACGACTGGAGTTGTTCGGCGGCGCCGGTGCACGATCCGATCAGCGGCCGCATCCTGGGTGCCATCGACATCACCGGCGGTCCGCGTGTCGCCGTGCCGGAAGTGCTGCAACTCGTCCGTGCGACCGTCGCTGCCGCCGAGGCGGAGCTGCGGTTGCACCTCATGAGCGCCCCGCATCTGCTGACCGGATCGGCGTCCCGCCTCGAGACGTTCGGGTCGGGCCGGCCGATGCTGCACCGCAACGGGCAGCGGATCCCGTTGTCGCAGCGGCACGCCGAGATCCTGTTGCTGCTCGCCGATCATCCGGAGGGGCTCGGTGCGGACCGTCTCGCGGTCCTGCTCGACGAGGCCGAACTCGACTCGGTGACGATTCGCGCCGAGATGTCGCGGCTGCGCAAGACCTTCGGATCGGATCGGGTGGGATCGCGGCCGTATCGGCTGCTCGGCGACCTCGTCACCGATGTCGCCGACGTCCGTGCCGCTCTCGACCGCGGCGACACCGCGACCGCGGTGCGCTTGTACACCGGGCCGGTGCTGCCCGGATCGGCCGCGCCGGGGATCGAGGAGATCCGCGACGAACTGCGCACCCGCGTGCAGGCGGCGCTGCTGCGCGCCGGCGATGCGCACCTGCTGGCGCAGTGGACGTCGTCGGTGCACGGCCGCGACGACCTCACCGCCTGGTCCGCGTACCTCACCGCCCTCGATCCCGGTTCGGCGATGTATGCGCAGGTCAAGGCCAGGATCGATCTGTTGGATCGGCAGCTCGCAACGTAGTTGCAACCCCGTTGCTCCTAGTGTTCCGGATCACACCCCGCGAGGGGACGATCCGACCGTCCCGCACCCAGTGCGGCCCGACGACACGCAGGAGAGACACCGATGACCGTGTACGCCCGCCCCGGTTCACCCGACGCCCTGATGTCCTTCCAGGCCCGCTACGACAACTGGATCGGCGGCCAGTGGGTCGCGCCGGTCAAGGGGCAGTACTTCGAGAACGTCACCCCGGTCACCGGGCAGCCCTTCACCGAGGTAGCCCGGTCCACCGAGGAGGACATCGAACTCGCGCTCGACGCCGCGCACGCCGCCGCCCCGGCGTGGGGCAAGACCTCGCCCGCCGAGCGCGCGATCATCCTCAACAAGATCGCCGACCGCATCGAGGAGAACCTCGAGTCGATCGCGCTCGCCGAGTCGTGGGACAACGGCAAGCCGATCCGCGAAACCCTCAACGCGGACATCCCGCTCGCGATCGACCACTTCCGCTACTTCGCGGGAGCCATTCGCGCGCAGGAAGGTTCGATCTCCGAGATCGATTCCGAGACGGTCGCGTACCAC
Source organism: Rhodococcus sp. NPDC003383 (assembly GCF_053589115.1). Lineage (NCBI taxonomy): Bacteria > Bacillati > Actinomycetota > Actinomycetes > Mycobacteriales > Nocardiaceae > Rhodococcus > Rhodococcus sp. NPDC003383. The sequence goes on from NZ_JBSFRG010000031.1 coordinate 46,285, forward strand.
TTCCACGAGCCGCTCGGTGTCGTCGGCCAGATCATCCCGTGGAACTTCCCGATCCTCATGGCCGTGTGGAAGCTCGCTCCCGCGCTGGCTGCGGGCAACGCGGTCGTCCTCAAGCCGGCAGAGCAGACCCCGGCGTCGATCCTGTACCTGATCTCCGTCATCGGCGATCTGTTGCCGCCCGGTGTGGTGAACATCGTCAACGGTTTCGGTGTGGAAGCCGGCAAGCCGCTCGCGTCGAGCCCGCGCATCCGCAAGATCGCGTTCACCGGCGAAACCACCACCGGCCGCCTGATCATGCAGTACGCGTCGCAGAACCTGATCCCGGTCACCCTCGAACTCGGCGGCAAGAGCCCGAACATCTTCTTCTCCGACGTCCTGTCCGCGAACGACGACTACCAGGACAAGGCGCTCGAGGGCTTCACCATGTTCGCGCTCAACCAGGGCGAGGTGTGCACGTGCCCGTCCCGCGCGCTGATCCAGCAGGACATCTTCGACGAGTTCCTGTCGCTCGCCGCGGTCCGCACGAAGGCGGTCCGTCAGGGCAACCCGCTCGACACCGACACCATGATCGGCGCGCAGGCATCCAACGACCAGCTCGAGAAGATCCTGTCCTACATCGAGATCGGCAAGAACGAGGGCGCCACCGTCATCACCGGTGGTGAGCGCGCCGACCTCGGCGGCGACCTGTCCGGGGGCTACTACGTCCAGCCGACGGTGTTCAGCGGCCACAACAAGATGCGGATCTTCCAGGAGGAGATCTTCGGTCCCGTCGTGTCGGTCACCTCGTTCGAGGACTTCGACGACGCGATCTCCATCGCCAACGACACCCTGTACGGTCTCGGCGCCGGCGTGTGGTCCCGCGACGGCGGCGTCGCCTACCGGGCCGGTCGCGCCATCCAGGCCGGGCGGGTGTGGACGAACACCTACCACCAGTACCCGGCGCACGCGGCATTCGGTGGCTACAAGCAGTCCGGCATCGGTCGCGAGAACCACCACATGATGCTCGACCACTACCAGCAGACGAAGAACCTCCTGGTGTCCTACGCCCCCAAGGCCCAGGGCTTCTTCTGATCGACCGCCCGCTCACCCGCCAGTACTCCCGAGCGAATGTATCGTTCAGTCGATTGAAGGAGACGAACGATACATTCGCTCGGGTGCGGGTGGTGGGCAGCAGAACGTCGGGACGCCAGAAAGGACCGCACGCATGCCTGTTCCGCCGCGCGTCGTCGCCACTGCAGACGCCGTCGAACTCCTGCGCCGCCTCGTCGACCGGCACGGGCCGCTGATGATGCACCAGTCCGGCGGGTGCTGCGACGGGTCGGCGCCGATGTGTTACCCGGACGGCGAGTTCGTCGTCGGCGACCGCGACGTGCTGCTCGGTCTGCTCGACCTGCGGCTTGCGGTGGGGGAGACCGCCCCCACGCTTCCCGGCGACCGGGACGCGGTGCCGGTGTGGATCTCCGGTTCCCAGTTCGACGCGTGGAAGCACACCCGGCTCGTGCTCGACGTCGTACCCGGTCGCGGCTCGGGGTTCAGTCTGGAGGCGCCCGAGGGGTTGCGGTTCCTCAGCCGCGGCGTCGTGTTCACCGACGACGAGAACGCGGCACTCGCCTCCGCCACACTCATTTCCGGGGCGCCCCTGCTCGGCAGGGACTGGGCGGCCGGTGCCCGCCCGGAACCGGCGACCGAGCCGACCGTGGTCGCCGAGGCCGCCGACGCGTGCCCCGTCCCACCCACGCGCGGCGCCACCTCGTAACTCTTCCGTGACCTTGCGCTGACGCAGCATGTACACATCGCCCGTACCGTGAGATCGCGCGGTGTTCTCGGCGTGCCCGGTCGACCCGGCGGGCTCCCGTCGACGAGAAGAGGAACCATGGCTCCACCCGATCCGATCGCAGCCGGTGCCGAGGCAGCCCTCCACCACGACGGCGTCGACGCCCACCTCGAAAGCAGCGAGTACCTCGAGAAGCGCAGCCTCCGAAAGGGTTCCGCGGGCTGGGTGCTGCTCGCCGGTCTCGGCGTGAGCTACGTGATCTCCGGCGACTACGCCGGCTGGAACAACGGCCTGGCCGAAGGCGGGTTCGGCGGCCTGCTCGTCGCCTCGATCGTCATCGCCGGCATGTACTCCGCCATGGTGCTCGGCATGGCCGAACTGTCCTCGGCGCTGCCCGCCGCCGGCGGAGGCTACACCTTCGCCCGGCGTGCGCTCGGTCCGTGGGGCGGGTTCGCCACCGGCACAGCGATTCTCATCGAATACGCGATCGCTCCTGCCGCCATCGCCACGTTCATCGGCGCCTACGTCGAATCACTGGACCTGTTCGGCATCACCGACGGCTGGTGGGTGTACCTCGCGGTCTACGCGATATTCATCGGCATCCACCTCACCGGCGCCGGTGAGGCGCTCAAGGCGATGTTCGTGATCACCGCCATCGCCCTCGTCGGGCTCGTGGTGTTCGCCGTGTCCGCGGCCGGGCTCTTCGACAGCGCCAACCTGACCGATATCCCCGTCGACGAGAGCGCGGCCGGGGCATCGGCGTTCCTGCCGTTCGGACTGATCGGCGTGTGGGCGGCCGTGCCGTTCGCGATCTGGTTCTTCCTCGCGGTCGAAGGGGTCCCGCTCGCGGCCGAGGAGGCCACGGAACCGGAGAAGAACGTCCCCAAGGGGATCATCGTGTCGATGGTAGTCCTGTTGGTCACCGGTGCGACGGTGCTGTTCCTCGCGACCGGCGCCCTCGGCTCCGAGGAGCTGTCCACGTCCGGGAATCCGCTCGTCGAGGCGCTCGGCGACACCGGCGCGGCCAAGGTCGTCAACTACATCGGTCTCGCCGGGCTGATCGCGAGCTTCTTCTCGATCATGTACGCGTATTCGCGTCAGACGTTCGCGCTCTCGCGGGCGGGCTACCTCCCGACGAGCCTGTCGGTGACCAACAGGCGCAAGGCGCCGATGCTCGCGCTGATCGTCCCCGGCGTCATCGGCTTCGCGCTGTCGTTGACCGGCGAAGGTGCGATGCTGTTGAACATGGCAGTGTTCGGGGCCGCTCTGAGCTATGTGCTGATGATGGTGAGCCACATCGTGCTGCGCGTCCGCGAACCCGGCATGCCGCGTCCGTACCGCACGCCCGGCGGCGTGGTCACGACATCCTTCGCCCTGGTCGTCGCCGCGATCGCGGTCGTCGCGACCTTCCTGGTCGACCCGATCGCCGCACTGTGGACCCTCGGCGCCTTCGCCGCGTTCATGGCGTACTTCGGGCTCTACAGCCGGCACCGGCTCGTCGCGAACTCCCCGGACGAGGAATTCGCCGCCCTCGCTGCCGCGGAGGCCGAACTGAAGTGACGATCTACACCCGGCAGCTCGCCGGCACGACCTACCGTTTCGACGGCCTCGTCGACCTGCTCGCCAAGGCCACCCCGCTGCGGTCCGGCGACGAATTGGCCGGGTGCGCAGCCGAATCCGACGCAGAACGCGCCGCGGCACAGTGGGCGCTCGCCGAGGTCCCGCTCGACCGGTTCCTCACCGAGACGGTGGTGCCGTACGAGTCGGACGAGGTCACCCGGCTGATCCTCGACCGGCACGACCGTGACGCGTTCCGGCCGATCGCGCACCTGACCGTCGGAGGCCTGCGCGACCGGTTGCTCACCGACGCCACGGCCCCCGACGCGGCCGACACGTTCGCCGCCCTGGCGCCGGGCTTGACACCCGAAATGGTCTCTGCCGTCAGCAAACTCATGAGCAATCAGGATCTCGTCGCGGTGGCCCGCGCGGTCACCGTCACGACCGGGTTCCGCACGACCGTCGGCCCGCCGGGCCGCCTCGCGACCCGCCTGCAGCCCAACCATCCGACCGACGACCCGCGCGGCATCGCCGCCGCGACCCTGGACGGGCTGCTCATGGGTTGCGGCGACGCCGTCGTCGGTGTCAATCCGGCGTCCGATTCCCCGCAGGCCACTGCGGATCTGCTGCATCTGCTCGACGAGATGCGGCAGCGTTTCGCGATTCCGATGCAGTCGTGTGTGCTCTCGCACGTCACCACCACCGTCGGGTTGATCGAGGCCGGTGCCCCGGTCGATCTGGTGTTCCAGTCGATCGCCGGCACCGAGGGAGCGAACACCGGTTTCGGGGTGAACCTGTCGATGCTGCGGGAGGCGCACGACGCGGCACGTTCGCTCGGGCGCGGCACCGTCGGCGACAACGCCATGTACTTCGAGACCGGTCAGGGCTCGGCGTTGTCCGCCGGTGCGCACCTCGGTACCGGCGGCCGCCCGGTCGATCAGCAGACCCTCGAGGCCCGCGCCTACGCGGTCGCGCGAGAGTTCGATCCGCTGCTGGTCAACACGGTCGTCGGGTTCATCGGGCCGGAATATCTCTACAACGGGAAACAGATCGTGCGGGCCGGCCTCGAGGACCACTTCTGCGGCAAGCTGCTGGGCCTGCCGATGGGCGTCGACGTCTGCTACACGAACCACGCCGAGGCCGACCAGGACGACATGGACACGCTGCTCACGCTGCTCGGCGTCGCCGGCGTCTCGTTCGTGATCACGGTGCCCGGCGCCGACGACGTGATGCTCGGCTACCAGTCCCTGTCCTTCCACGACGCCCTGTACGTGCGGCGGGCCCTCGGGTTGCGGCCTGCCCCGGAATTCGAGCACTGGCTGCGCGGACTGGGCATGGCCGACGACGACGGGAGGATCCTGCCGGTCGACCCGGCCGCCTCCCCGCTGCGTGCACTCACCGGTGGTGCCGCATGACGGCGGACTTCTGGGGACCGCTGCGCGCGGTCACGCAGGCGCGCATCGGACTCGGGCGGGCGGGCGACGGTGTCCCGACCGCGCGGATGCTCGAGTTCCGGGCCGCGCACGCCGCTGCCCGCGATGCCGTGCACCAGCCGCTCGACGTGGAAACCCTTGCCGCGCAGATCGACCGGGTGGGGATCGGCACTCCGGTGGTGGTGCGCAGCCGGGTCCGTGACCGTGGCGAATACCTGCGGCGGCCCGATCTGGGCCGGATCCCCGACGACCTCGGCGACGTTCCCGCGACCGGCGCGGACATCGGCATCGTGCTCGCCGACGGACTGTCGCCGCGTGCGCTGGCCGAGCACGGTGCGGCGCTCGTCGCCGCGATCGTCGCCGCCCTGCCGCGGCACCTGACGGTGGCGCCCCCGGTGATCGCGACCTCGGCGCGGGTCGCGCTCGGCGACCACATCGGTGCGGCCCTCGGTGTCCGCACCGTGCTGGTGGTGATCGGGGAGCGGCCGGGGCTGTCCGTGGCCGACAGTCTCGGGGTGTATCTCACCCACGATCCGAAGCCCGGCCGGACGGACGCCGAACGCAACTGCGTGTCCAACATCCATCCGCCCGGCGGGCTCGGCTACGACAGTGCCGCCCGGGTCGTCGCCGGTCTGGTCGACGGCGCGCGACGGCTGGGCCGGTCCGGTGTCGAGCTCAAGGACACCTCGCGTGCCGTCGGACCGGGGGAGACCGTCGCCGGATCAGTTGCCGGTGAGTAGCCGCTCGAGGTCGTCGAGAACCCGCATGGCACCGGTGGGTCCGAGGCCCAGGAACCACGTCTCGTCGCTGACGGCCACGGCCTTGCCGTTCTTCACGGCTTCCAGGTTCGCCCACAGCGGGCCGCCGACGACCTCGGCCTGTGCGTCCTGCGCGCCGTAGTTGGAGTAGAAGACCCAGTCGCCGTCGGCTTCGGTGATCGTCTCCGGACTGATCTCCGCGGCGAGTTCGTCGATGTTCTGGATCTCGGGGCGGCGCAGGCCCACGTCCTGCAGGATCACGCCGATGAACGACTTGTTCGCGTAGAGCCGGATCTTGCCGGACATGAAACGCACCAGCGAGATGCTCGGATCACCGGAGATCGCGGCGCGCACCTCGTCGGCACGGGTCTGGTACGCGTTGAGCTGCGCTTCCGCGGTGTCCTCCTCGCCGAGCGCGTCCGCGACGAGCAGGAAGTCCTCCTTCCACGGGAAGCCGGGGCGGATCGCCAGCACGGTCGGGGCGATCGTCGACAGCTGCGGGTACAGCTTGTCCACGCGCAACTTGCTGCCGAGGATCAGGTCCGGCTTCAGCGCGGTGATGGCCTCGAGGTCGAGGTTGTTGATCGTGCCGACGTCGGCGACGCCGTCGAGCTTGTCGGCGAGGTAGGAGGGCTGCCCGGCGGCGCCTTCGGGGCTGGCAAGGCCGACGGGCGTAACGCCCAGCGACAGCACGGCGTCGAGTTCGCCGCTGTCGAGGACAACGACGCGCTCCGGCTTCGCGGGGATCTCGACTTCGCCGAGGGCGTGGGTGACGGTGCGGGGGAACCGGCCCGGGGCGGCGTCGCTGCCGAGCTTCGCGGTCTCCTCGTCGGCTGTGGAGAACAGTTGGCCGCCGGTGGCCACGTCGGTGTTGCCGGCGGCCGAGCCGCTGCTGCCGGGGTCGGTGCCGCCGCACGCGGTGAGGGCGAAGGTGAGCAGGAGGGAGGCGGCGACGAACCGGCCGCGGGTGGAGCGAATACGCATGGATGCGGAGCCTATCCTAACTCCATCGTCCCGGGGCGGGCCGTGAACGCCGAGGTCGGGTTCTGTGCACCCGCACCCCGTGGGCGAGAATCGAGGCACCGTCCGACCGGGCGGGACGGACCCGCCCGCGGGCCGGGCGATGAGGAGTGGGATATGGCGTTCGCAGGAAATGTCGACGAGCTGGCGCTGCTGCAGACGGTGTCGTTGAAGAAGGCTGTCACCGCGGAGGTGATCGCCGCTCACCTGGGGGTGGGGGTGAGCGCGGGGCAGGCCGCCTACGACGCGCTGATCGAGCAGGGCAAGGCCACCGAGGAGGGCGGGGCGATCTCGCTGACCGACAAGGGTCGCTCGGAGCTGTCCGATCAGCTCGACGCCGAGCGTGTGTCCATCGACGAGGACTCGATCGCCGAGCTGTTCGAGCAGTTCGAGGCGCTCGACGAGGAGCTCGCCGGCATCCTGGCGGATGTGGAGGCGGACGGCTTCGTCGACGCCCTCGTTGCGCTGGATCGCAAGGCGCAGAACGTTTTCGACGACGTGTCGGCGTTCGTGCCGCGCCTGTCCCGGTACCAGGATCTGTTCGCCGAGGCGCTCGGCAAGGTCAAGGGCGGCGCCCTGACGTGGGCGACCGCCGGCAACATCGATTCCTATGCCACGGTGTGGAACGAGATGCGGGCGGAGCTGGCGGGCGCGGCGGGCCGCTGACGCCTGCCGTCGCCACACGCGTTATCTTTCGTTAAGCGAACTATGTGACCCGTCTCACACCCACCCCCCTTTCGGGGGTAGTGGGGTAGTGAGGCGGGTCACTACTTTTTCCTCCAGTCGCAGCGGACGCCGCCGCGGCCCGGACGGAAAACCAACGGAGGACAACCGTGACCACTGTGTCGACACCGGGGAACGAACCCTCGGTCGCGCCCGGGGGCCGGCGCCCAGTCGCCCCGCCCGCATCCAGCAAGCGCGGCCCCGGCATCCGGCGAGTCGCGATCGCCAGTTGCATCGGCACCACCATCGAGTTCTACGACTTCTTCATCTACGGCACCGCCGCCGCCCTCGTGTTCCCGACGGTGTTCTTCCCCGCCCTCGGAGCCACGGCCGGCACCGTCGCCGCCTTCGCGACGTTCGCCGTCGCGTTCATCGCCCGGCCCGTCGGCGCGATGCTGTTCGGACACTTCGGCGACCGCATCGGCCGCAAGAAGACCCTCGTGTCCACCCTGCTGCTGATGGGTCTCTCGACCCTGCTCATCGGTCTGCTGCCCGGCGCCGAGACCATCGGCGTGGCCGCCCCGATCATCCTGGTGCTCCTGCGATTCGCCCAGGGCTTCGCCGTCGGCGGCGAATGGGCGGGCGCGACCCTGCTCACCGCCGAATACGCCCCGCCCGGCAAACGCGGCCTGTATGCGATGTTCCCCCAGCTCGGGCCCGCGATCGCCTTCGCCCTGTCGAGCGGCACGTTCCTGTTCACCGGCCTCGCGCTCGGCGACACCAACGACGCCTTCCTCACCTACGGCTGGCGAATTCCGTTCCTGTTCAGCATCGTTCTCGTCGCCATCGGCCTCTACATGCGGCTCGCCATCGAGGAGACTCCGGTCTTCCGTGCCGAGGCGGCAGCCCGCGCAGCTGCGGATGACGGAACTGCGGCCACCGGGAAGCGCACCCTGCCGTTCCTCGACGCGCTGCGCTACCAGACCAAGGAGATCCTGCTCTCGGCCGGCGCGCTGGCGATCATGTTCGCCTTCTTCTACATGGGCACCGCCTACCTGACCAGCTACGCGACGAAGACCCTCGGATTCTCGCGACCGTTCGTGCTCGTCGTCGGCATCGCCGCCTCGCTCGTGTTCGGCCTCTCGATCGTGCTCTCCGCGCTGTACTCCGACCGGGTCGGACGCCGCCGCGTCATCATGATCTCCTGCGGCTTCTCCGTCGTGTGGGCGCTGGCGCTGTTCCCGCTGCTCGACACCGGTTCGCCCGCCGCGTTCATCGTCGGCATGGTCGTCACCCTGGCGATCTTCGGCATCGCCTACGGCCCCTGCGGCGCGCTCCTGCCGGAGATGTTCCACACCCGGTACCGCTACACCGGTGCGGGCCTCGGCTACAACCTCGCCGGTGTCCTCGGCGGCGCCATCCCGCCGATGCTCGCCGCACCGCTGGCCGCGTCCTACGGCGGCATCGCGATCGGCGTGATGCTCGCTGTCCTCGGCGTCCTGAGCCTGGTTTGCACCAGGGCGCTCGTCGAGACCCGCGATCGCGCTCTGTAGATCGCGCAGGCGCCCTCCCCATCACCCCCGGGGAGGGCGCCGTTCTCGGCTGTCGTGACGGCAGCAGCTGTCCAGAATTCGAAACATCGGTGGCCCGGAAAGAGTAAGGATGGTGGACGAGTACCACCTACCCGGGCTGCGCACACCCCAGGAGAAATCGATGACCGGCATCGCCACACCCGAACTCCCCAGCTACGCCTCGGGCGCGTGGGAGGTACCGCTGCTCGGTGACACGATCGGCGACAACTTCGACCGAACCGTCGCCCGGCACGGAGACCGGGACGCCCTCGTCGACCGTCCCACCGGCCGGCGCTGGACGTACACCGAGCTCGCCGCCGAAGTCGACGCGCTCGCGCTGGGCCTGCTGCACGCGGGCATCGGCAAGGGCGATCGGGTCGGCATCTGGGCGCCGAACTGTGCCGAATGGGTGCTCGTGCAGTACGCCACCGCCAAGATCGGGGCGATCCTCGTCAACATCAACCCCGCCTACCGGTCGCACGAACTGCAGTACGTGCTTACCCAGGCCGGGATCCGGATGCTGGTCGCCGCGCCGAGTTTCAAGACCTCCGACTACGCCGCGATGATCGCCGAGGTGCGCGGCGACTGCCCGGATCTCGAGCAGGTCGTGCTGCTCGGACTCCCCGAATGGAACGACCTCGTCGAGACCGGCCGGAACGCACTGTCCACGGACCGCACCCGGCTCGCCGCCGCGCAGGCGGACCTGTCCCCGGACGACCCGATCAACATCCAATACACCTCGGGAACAACGGGTTTCCCCAAGGGAGCCACCCTCAGCCACCACAACATCCTCAACAACGGCTTCTTCGTCGGGGAACTGTGCCACTACACCGAGCAGGACAAGGTGTGCATCCCGGTGCCGTTCTATCACTGCTTCGGGATGGTCATGGGCAACCTGGCCTGCACGAGCCACGGTGCCACCATGGTGATTCCGGGTCCGTCGTTCGAACCGGCGCAGACGCTCGCGGCCGTCGCCGAGGAACGCTGCACCTCGCTCTACGGCGTCCCCACGATGTTCATCGCCGAACTCGCCGACCCCGGCTTCGAGGGCTACGACCTGTCGAGCCTGCGTACCGGCATCATGGCGGGCTCGCCGTGCCCCGTCGAGGTGATGAAGCAGGTCATCGATCGCATGGGCATGACCGAGGTGTCCATCTGCTACGGCATGACCGAGACGTCGCCGGTGTCGTTGCAGACCCGCAGCGACGACAGCATCGTCCAGCGGACCGCGACGGTCGGCCGCGTCGGACCGCACCTCGAGGTCAAGGTCGTCGATCCGTCGACCGGTCTGACCGTGCCGCGCGGCGAACCCGGGGAACTGTGCACGCGCGGATACTCCGTGATGCTCGGCTACTGGAACCAGCCGGACAAGACCGCCGAAGCCATCGATGCCGCGCGGTGGATGCACACCGGCGACATCGGTGTCATGGACGCCGACGGCTACGTCTCGGTCACCGGCCGCATCAAGGACATGGTGATCCGCGGCGGCGAGAACATCTACCCGCGCGAGATCGAGGAGTTCCTCTACACCCACCCGGACATCCTCGACGCCCAGGTCGTCGGCGTCCCCGACGAGAAGTACGGCGAGGAACTGATGGTGTGGATCAAGATGCGTGAGGGCGCCGAACCGCTCGACGCCGACTCGCTCCGCGAGTACTGCATCGGCAAGCTCGCGCACTACAAGATCCCCCGCTACGTCCACGTCGTCGACGAGTTCCCGATGACGGTCACCGGGAAGATCCGCAAGGTCGAGATGCGGGAACTGTCGGTGGACCTCATCGGCCGATAGTGCGGCTCCGCCGCCGGGTGCCGTTGTGGCGGCTCCGCCGCCGTGTGCCGTTGTGGTGGCTCCGACCGCCACAACGGCACACCGCTCACGCGAGCATCCGGTGCCGCAGGCTGTCGTAGATCGGAGCCGAGCCGGCGAGCTGGGCGACGAGAACCGCCGCAGCGGATGCCGCGGCCATCGGAACGGTGATCGCGGAGACGGCGGTCATCTCGATCACGAGCACGATGCCGGTGAAGGGTGCGCGTACCGTCGCGGCGAAGAACGCCGACATGCCGACGATCGCCATCGACACGCCGAGACCCGGATCATGAATGGGCAGAACGAGATCGGCGACGTCGGCGAAGATCGACCCCCACAGGGCGCCGACGGCGAGCAGAGGGGCGAACAGGCCACCGGGTGTCCCCGCCGCATAGGACAGCGGTCCGGCGACGAATCGCATGAGCAGCAACCCCAGAGCGCCGGGCAACAGCACGCCTTCGCCGCCCACGATGCGTTGGGAGAGGGTGTCGCCGCCACCGGCGGCGAGCGGATCGAGCACGAGCAGCAGTCCGACGATCGCCCCGATCACCGCGGCGACCACGACCGGAGGTACTCGGTGCACCGCGGAGGTGGCCGCGAGGAATCCGAGTATCAGCTTGTTGTACAGCACGCCGAGAACGCCTGTGGCGGCGCCGAACACGACGAACAGCGGCAGCAGGACCGGTGACGCGGACTCGATCGCGCCCACCGCGAAGTCGGGGCGGTCGCCGGTGATGAACCGGGAACAGGTCACGGCCGCGGCGACCGCGAACAGGGTCGGTATCACGATGCGCGTGCGGAATATTCCGGTCGCCTCCTCGAACACGAACAGGGCCCCACCGATCGGCGCGTTGAACGCGACGGCGAGCCCCGCACCCGCCACCGCGCATTCGGTGATGCGGACATCGGTTTCGGGAAGTCCTGCGCGGCGCCCGGTTTCGGTTCCGATAGCCGCACCCATGTGCACGGTCGGGCCTTCGCGACCGAGGACGAGACCCGATCCGATAGCGAGCAGCCCACCGGCGAACTTCGCCGGGACCAACCGGAGGTGCGCGGGATCGGCCTCCCCCCGGTACACCGCCTCGACGTGCTGGATTCCGCTGCCCGACGCCAACGGCACGATCCGGACGATCATTGCCGCCGCCGCGGCCCCGACCGCTGCGACGGCGACCGGGACGAGCCAGCCCGGACCGGGGGCGCGGCCGGCCCACTCCAGCAGCTCGAAACGCCACCGATCGGCGATCCCGAGGCACCAGCGGAACGCCCCGCCCACGAAACCGATCGCGATGCCCGCCACGAGGGCGGCCGCGCTCACGGCAAGCAGTCCCCGAGCGCCGGCGCCCATGATCGGGACGCTAGCACCGGGACCCGGGTGGTCGTGCCGGGTTCGGCGAGCCGGACGAAACGCGTACTCTCCGACCACCGGGCAATCGATGTGATCCATGACACACTGAGTCGGGGGGTGACCGGTCGGTTGTCGATCCGAGGAGATGAACGATGAAGACCAAGGCGGCAGTGCTGCTCGAAACTGGACGACCCTTCGAAATCATGGAACTCGACCTCGACGGGCCCGGCCCGGGCGAAGTCCTCATCAAATACACCGCAGCGGGTCTGTGCCATTCCGATCTGCACCTGACCGACGGCGACCTGCCGCCGCGTTTCCCGATCGTCGGTGGCCACGAAGGCTCCGGCATCATCGAGGAAGTCGGGCCGGGCGTCACGAAGGTCAAGCCCGGCGACCACGTCGTGTGCAGCTTCATCCCGAACTGCGGCACCTGCCGCTACTGTTCCACCGGCCGGCAGAACCTGTGCGACATGGGCGCCACGATCCTCGAAGGCTCCATGCCCGACGGAACCTTCCGGTTCCACTCCGGTGGTAAGGACTTCGGTGCCATGTGCATGCTCGGCACCTTCTCCGAACGCGCCACCATCTCGCAGCACTCGGTCGTCAAGGTCGACGACTGGCTGCCGCTCGAAACCGCGGTGCTCGTCGGGTGCGGGGTTCCGTCCGGGTGGGGCACCGCCGTGTACGCCGGGGATGTGCGACCCGGCGACATCGTCGTCATCTACGGAATCGGCGGACTCGGCGTCAACGCCGTGCAGGGTTCGGTGCAAGCAGGCGCGAAGTACATCGTCGTCGTCGACCCGGTGGACTTCAAACGGGACACGGCCCTGAAGTTCGGGGCGACTCACGCGTACGCGACGGCCGAGGAGGCCGCGGAGAAGGTCAGAGAGCTGAGCTGGGGGCAGGGCGCCGACGCCGCGCTGATCCTCGTCGGGACCGTCGACGAGGAAGTCGTCTCGGCGGCCACGTCGGTCGTCGGCAAGGGCGGCACCGTGGTCATCACCGGCCTGGCTGATCCGGCGAAGCTGACGGTGCACGTGTCCGGGGCGGAACTGACCCTGTTCCAGAAGACCATCAAGGGATCACTGTTCGGCTCGGCCAATCCGCAGTACGACATCGTGCGCTTGCTGCGGCTGTACGACGCCGGGCAATTGAAACTCGACGAGCTCATCACCACGAGGTATACGCTCGAAGAGGTCAATCAGGGTTATCAGGACTTGCGGGACGGAAAGAACATCCGGGGCGTCATCATCCACGCGTGAGCGTCGGTGCGGGAACGATTTGCACGAATTTTCCCGGCTGTTCCGGTCGTGTCGCTATCTTCATGATCATCGGTGACATACCGTCCGTATGGCTCATGTAGGACGGAAAGGAGCTCGCAATGATTGGCAACATCATCGGGACGATCATCTTCGGTGCGGTCATCGGGGTGCTCGCCCGCTTGGTGATCCCGGGCAAGCAGGCGATGGGCTGGGTGATCACCGTCGTGCTCGGCATCGCGGGCGCCCTGATCGGCTACTGGGTGTGGGAGGGTCTGCTCGACAAGGGCAACACCAGCGGTATCGACTGGATCCGCTGGTTCATCTCCATCGCCGCAGCCGCCGTGCTGACGCTCGGCTACACCTCGCTGACGAGAAACAAGTAGCGCTTCGGCGCACGCGCCGACCGGATTCGCGCTACAACCGAATTCCACGGTCGCCGTACCGCTCCTCGATCGGAGCGGTACGGCGACCGTGCGTGCAGAGCCGGGGTGAGGGACATCGGCGCTCGTCCACGGTGGTCACGCGGTCTCCGGGGATGGCTCGGCCCGCCGGACGGACAGGGCGACGAGCAGCGCCCAGAACGCCATCGCCAGCAGAATCCACACCAGAATCAGGGTTCTCCACGCCGGGTTTGGGCCGATCGGGTCCATCCCGGCGGATTCCGTACCGTACAGGTTCGTGAATCCCCAGATCGCTGCGGCCGATACACCTGCCGACGCGAGGACGGCGCCGACGGGCAGCATCCATCGGACTCCTCGTTCGTGCGCGCGCCACGCGTAGTGCCAGGCGGTGAACTGCGAGGCGACCATCGGTGCTGCCACAGCGACGGCTGCCGCCGCAGCACCCGCGGGCCAGGGCCAGCTGCTGCTGGGTATCTGCCAGTCCCGCCCGACCCACAGCAGGATCCCGATCGCGGCGATCCCCAGGACCCCCACCGTGAAGCGGGAATGACGCCATTTCCAGAATCTGTGCGTCGCACACACCAGAACGAGCACCATGCCGAGCAGTGCGGGTAGCTGTGCAAGGGACATCGCTCGGCCGGTCATCATCGCGGTGAGCATCCCGAGCGCGAGCATCGACACCAGCATTCCCCACGGCGCGAGGATGGCCAGGAGCAGCGGCAGGATCGCGAGCGGTCCCGCGGTGACACTGGTCGCGGCATAACCGAGTTTGCTCTTCCAACCGGCGGGGAACAGCGCACCCAGACCCACCAGCGCCAGTTGCAGCTGCGTCCGGCGCAGATCCGGACGGCGCAGGAGGTCGGAGACCGATTCGTCGCCGACGTCCGCGAGGAGTTTCAGCGCCGGCTGCGGATCCTCCGCCACCGTTCGAGCCGGTGTGCGCAACTCGCGGCCGGTCGAGCTCGGGGGCCGGTCCTTTCCGGACTTGCGCTCGTGTAGTTGTCGGAGGTGCTCGAGTTCGTGCTCGAGGATGTCCCAGTGCAATCGTGTGGTGATCGCGTCGACGACTTTCTCCGGTGGGTTGTCGGCGTACATGCCGTTCACCCATTCACGGTTGAGCAGATCGCGGAACGGGCCGCGTTCGGGGGCACCGGCGAAGAACAGTGTGCGCAGCTTCTCGGCATCGATGTTCGCGGTGCGGTCCCGCGTGGCGACGAGGCGAACCAGACTCTGGGCGCTGTCCATCCGCCCCCACAACCAGTCGTTCTGGCGCCACCGCGCACTGAGAAACGCGGCGAAGTTCCCGATCTGATTTCCGTTGAGCTTGCGCGAGATTCGTTCGGTTTCCTTCAGCTTCTCGCCGTAGATCCGATCCTCGAGCGGGCTCTGCTCTGCGGCGGATGCGACCACCAGCTTGGGTGCGACCGAGGCTCCCAGCGGATCCGGCCGCGACGGGCCGGTGACGATCTCCAGGCGGCACAGCGTGCGGTCGGCCCGCGCTGTGTCGGTGGCGCGCCGCAGGACCGTGAGGAGGGGGTCGATCCGGACCGATCCGGGCGGAAGGAATCGGTTGACGAGATCAGCGACGGATACCGTCTGCGCGACGATTCCGTCCCACAGGGCTCGGTAGGGATCGGCCTTCCAGGTGACCGCGTCCGGGGGTGTCCGCGGCGCCGGCGGCACTCCCGCGGCGGCGGCCGCTGCGTGCCGCGTCCACGTGCGCCAGTGCGATCGCTTCGTACCGCGGTCGGGAAATGCTTCGGGATACTCGAAATCCGGTTTGTTGGACGCCTTTTCGAGCAGGGAGTCGGGCTTGCGCCAGGGTTCGCGGGTGATGGTGTCGAGCAGGACGCGGTCGCGGTGGGCAACCGTCACCTCGCAGGTGAAGCGCAAGGTGTAGATCTCCTTGCGCAGTTCCGACATCTGTTCGCGGAATTGCTCGTCCTGTTCCCGGAATTGTTTGTCCAGCTCGTCGAAGCGCTCGGTGTCCCGCGGGTAGGGGTTCTGCCGTGTCGCCTCGAATTGCCTTCGCGCCGTCTCGGTTTGCCGCAGCGCATGCAGCAACAGCGTGACTGCTCTCGCGGCGACCAGTGGGGTGCGTGCGCAGCACCCGACGTTCGATTCGCTCACTCTCTCGTCCGGCAGGACGAGTTTCTTGGCGTCCGCGTCGCCGACGGGGGCGAGGGGTCCACCTTTGGACTGGTCGTAGGCTGCGAACGCCGCGAGCAGCGGCTGTTCGGTATCGGGGATCGGCAGGGGGTCCAGGCCGACGATTGTGAGGGGCGCACTCGCCAGTCGCTGCAGCCTGCGTACTTCGGCGCACCCCACGGCCGCTCGATAGGCGTCGATCTGTTCGATGCTCGGGGCGCGCTCCGGTGCATCGAGGTCGGGATCGATGCCGAGAAGGACAGCCAGCTCGCGACGTTCCGCGGCGACGAGCTGGCGGAGGTTCTCCTCGTCGTCGAGGATGGATTCGGAGTTGTTCTTCAGCTGTGAGGTCTGGAACAGCGACCGCAGCATTCGCGTGGCAGAGCGGGTCTGCGGCGGATTCTCCACATGGTTACCGGGATCCGGTTGCAGGTAGAGCAGCCACCGGTTGACGGCCTGGTCGGCGGGCATTCCCGCGACCGCGCGTACCGCCCAGGTCAGCGGAACGTTGTCGAGCACCCCGCCGTCGATCAGCTCGATGCCGGAGTCGTTGGGATTACCTGTATCGGAGCGTGTTTCGGAACTGACGCCGTGGACGTTGGGTGCGCCCGTCTCTCGCGTCAGGGACTTCTTCGGGTGGGGGTTCACGGTCGCGGGTTCGAATGCGCCGGGGAACGACGACGTGGTGCGCGCGACGTACGCCATCTGTTCGGCGTCGTCGAAGTCGTCGAAACCCTGCAACTCGCGGGAGCGACCCTGGTAGCGGAATCGGAAGAACGCTCGCGACTCGGTGGCACCGAGGCGGGGGCCGGCACCGGGGAACACGGCGTCGGTACGTGGCCGCAGCCGTGTGGCGGTGACGAGCAACCGGAGGGGATGGTTCGCCTGTGCGCACGGAACGCCGTCATTGTCGAGCTGTTCGAGCGCCTTCCGGACCTGAGGGAAGAAGTAGTCGTCGCCACGCAGCAGCGACTCGTGCCCGTTCCACAGCGGCCGCCGGGCCAGGTCGCCGAGGTCGCCCAGCCGCAGCCACATGTCTCGGACGTCGTCCCCGAAGCCGGCTCCGCGCGCGAGGTGCCACCCGAGCAGGACACCGTTCAACCCGCCGGCGCTGGTGCCCGCGATGACGTCGATCTCGACCGGCTCGCTGTATCCGCATTCCTCCAGCAATGCTTTGTAGACCTTCGCGCCGGCGGCGCCGTCCACGAATTCGTCCGGGATTCCGAGAGAACCCTGTCGCAGTCGGACCAGCTCTCGGCAGGCCCCGCCCATCCAGACCGCCAAGCTCACGCCGCCGCGCATCGCCACGGCGATGCGGAGTTGGCGAGCGTAGGTCTGGGACGAGTCGTGACAGGTGGCCGTTGCTCGCGATGGCTGATCCGCCGGGGCCGGAAGTGCCTGGGGAGCGAAGGATGCTTCGTAGGGTGGAGGTGGCAGGGCTTCGGGATCCGGCGGGTATTCCCGTCCGTTGCGCCGGCTGCGGCCGGATTGTCGGCTCGGGAGTCCGAGCGTTGTGAACAGCCATCGTGGCGCGCACATGGAACGACCCCTTTCGTCGGGACATCTGCCGGGCCGGCCGGTCCCGCCGATCGGTCGGCGCCGATTCGAGTGTGTCCTCCGAGGTCGCTCCGGGGCACGAGTAGTCGACTACCCGAATTCCGTGCCCCGTCCGTCGTGTCCGCAGATGCTCAGCTGCCCCCGGAGCGCAGCGCGGCCAGCGCCATCCGCCGCAGCACCACGCGCGCCGCGGTGGGGGAGTAGGGGATCGCGCTGTGGGGCGTGGAGTTGATGAGCCCGAACGTCGCGTGCGCCATCGTGCGCGCGTCGGATTCGCGCAGCGTCGGATCGATCCGCCGCAGCACGTCCACCCAGATCTCGACGTAGCGGCGCTGCGTCTGCCGTACTTCGCGGCGCGCGTCGTCGGGCAGCGACTGCAGTTCGCGGTCCTGGACACGGATGAGGTCGGGTTCCCCGAGCGCGAAGTCGAGGTGGAAGTCGACGAGCCGCACGAGCGTGCGCTCCGGGTCGGTGGTCTCGGCGGCGACGGCCGTGCCGCCCGCGAGCAGCCGGCGGCTGATGTCGACGAGCAGTTCGACCAGCAAGGCGTCCTTGTTGGGGAAATGCCGGTAGACGGCGGGACCGCTGATGCCGACCGCGGCGCCGAGGTCCTCGAGCCGCACGCCGGCGAATCCGCGCTCGGCGACGAGCCTCGCCGCGGCCTGCAACAGCTGCCGCCGCCGATCCGCTTTCGCCTGGCTGCGCCGGGTCAGGGGCCGCTCTTCGGGTGGGAGCGTGGGGGCCTCGGGGGCGTCCTGCACGTCGGGCTCCGACATCGCTTCCCCTTCCGTTTCGTGTGTGGTCTGGACAACTCAGTTAATCACAGTTAACCTCGTTTTCAGTTATCGAAGATTAACTCCAGTGACGAGGACGAGCCTGTGACAACCCCTCGAACGACTCTCCCCACCCACCGCGACCAGCACCTCGCGCTCGTCGGTGAGCTGCGGGAACGCCTCGCGGCCGCCGCGCTCGGTGGCAACGAGAAGTCCCGCGATCGCCACGTCTCCCGCGGTAAGCTGCTGCCCCGCGACCGCGTCGACGCTCTGCTCGACCCGGGCAGCCCGTTCCTCGAGATCGCGCCGCTCGCCGCGAACGGCATGTACGACGACGAGTGCCCCGGCGCGGGCATGATCGCCGGCATCGGCCGGGTCTCGGGACGCGAGTGCGTGATCGTCGCCAACGACGCGACGGTCAAGGGCGGCACCTACTACCCGATCACCGTCAAGAAGCACCTGCGGGCGCAGGAGATCGCGCTGCAGAACAACCTGCCGTGCCTCTACCTCGTCGACTCCGGTGGCGCGTTCCTGCCCCGGCAGGACGAGGTGTTCCCGGACCGCGAGCACTTCGGCCGCATCTTCTACAACCAGGCGACGATGAGCGCCAAGGGGATTCCGCAGATCGCCGCGGTCCTCGGTTCCTGCACCGCCGGTGGCGCGTACGTGCCGGCGATGAGCGACGAGGCCGTCATCGTCCGGAACCAGGGCACCATCTTCCTGGGTGGGCCGCCGCTGGTGAAGGCCGCGACCGGCGAGGTGGTCACCGCGGAGGAGCTCGGCGGCGGCGACCTGCATTCGAAGGTTTCCGGTGTCACCGACCACCTGGCCGAGGACGACCGCGACGCGCTGAACAAGGTCCGCGAGATCGTCTCCACGTTCGGTCCGCGCACCCCGCGCCCGTGGGATGTGGCGCCGACGTTCGCGCCGGCCACCGACCCGTCCGATCTGTACGACGTGGTGCCGACCGATTCCCGGACCCCGTACGACGTGCGGGAGGTCATCGAGCGGGTCGTCGACGGTGATCCGACGGGGCCGGGCTCCAGCTTCAAGGAGTTCAAGGCCGAATACGGCAAGACTCTGGTCACCGGTTTCGCGCGGATCCACGGCCACCCCGTGGGGATCGTCGCGAACAACGGCGTGCTGTTCGGGGAATCCGCCCTCAAGGGAGCTCATTTCATCGAGCTGTGCGACAAGCGGTCGATTCCGCTGGTGTTCCTGCAGAACATCTCCGGCTTCATGGTCGGCCGCGACTACGAGGCCGGGGGCATCGCCAAGCACGGCGCGAAGATGGTCACGGCCGTCGCGTGCGCACGGGTGCCGAAGCTGACCGTCGTGGTCGGCGGGTCCTACGGTGCGGGCAACTATTCGATGTGCGGCCGGGCGTACTCGCCGCGGTTCCTGTGGATGTGGCCCAACGCCCGGATCTCGGTGATGGGTGGTGAACAGGCTGCATCCGTCCTCGCGACCGTCCGTTCCGAGCAGCTCGACGCGTCGGGCAAGCCGTGGTCGCCGGAGGACGAGGAGGCGTTCAAGGCGCCGATCCGCGAGCAGTACGAGGCGCAGGGCAATCCCTACTACTCGACTGCGAGGTTGTGGGACGACGGCATCATCGACCCCCTCGATACCAGAGAAGTTCTCGGCCTGGCCCTGTCGGCGTGCGCGAACGCGCCGCTCGAGCCGGTCTCCTACGGCGTCTTCCGGATGTGAGTGAAATGAGCATGAACGAAACTGCCGGTGGCCCCGGCCTGTTCGATACCGTTCTGGTCGCCAACCGCGGTGAGATCGCGGTCCGGGTGATCCGGACGTTGCGCCGCATGGGGATTCGTTCGGTGGCCGTCTACAGCGACCCCGACGCCGGAGCCCTCCACGTCCGGGAGGCGGACACCGCGGTGCGGCTCGGACCCGCCGCCGCCCGCGAGAGCTACCTCGACATCGCGAAGGTGATCGACGCGGCCCGCACCTCCGGTGCACAGGCGATCCACCCGGGATACGGCTTCCTGTCGGAGAACTCGGCGTTCGCGCAGGCCTGCGCCGACGCCGGGCTGATCTTCCTGGGCCCGCCCGCCAAGGCGATCGAGACGATGGGCGACAAGATCACCGCGAAGAACGCCGTCTCCGCGTTCGACGTACCCGTCGTCCCCGGCATCTCCCGGCCGGGTCTGACCGACGACGAACTGATCGCCGCCGCCGGCGAAATCGGGTTCCCGGTGCTGATCAAGCCGTCCGCCGGTGGTGGCGGCAAGGGCATGCGCCTGGTCACCGAACCGGGTCAGCTCGCCGACGCGCTGGCGTCGGCACGCCGTGAGGCCGCCTCCGCGTTCGGCGACGACACGCTGTTCCTGGAACGGTTCGTGCAGCGGCCCCGCCACATCGAGGTGCAGATCATCGCCGACACCCACGGCAACGTCGTGCACCTCGGCGAGCGCGAATGCAGCCTGCAGCGCCGCCACCAGAAGGTCATCGAAGAGGCGCCGTCGCCGCTGCTCGACGAGGCGACCCGGGCTCGCATCGGCGAGGCCGCGTGCAACACGGCCCGCAGCGTCGACTACACCGGCGCCGGCACCGTGGAGTTCATCGTCTCCGCCGACGCTCCCGACGAGTTCTTCTTCATGGAGATGAACACGCGCCTGCAGGTCGAGCACCCTGTCACCGAGCTGGTCACCGGACTGGATCTGGTCGAATGGCAGGTGCGGGTCGCGGCCGGCGAGCCGCTCGGCTTCGAGCAGGACGACATCACCCTGACCGGGCACGCGATCGAGGCCCGCGTCTACGCCGAGGACCCTGCGCGCGGCTTCCTGCCGACGGGTGGCACGGTGCTCGGCTTGGATGAGCCCGGCGGGGCGAGCGCAGCGACGGGGAATGACACTGTGATCGGCATCCGAGTCGATTCGGGCCTGCGTGAAGGCACCGTCGTGGGCAGCGACTACGACCCGATGCTGTCCAAGGTCATCGCGCACGGTCCGGACCGGGCGTCCGCGCTGCGTCGTCTCGACCGTGCCCTGTCCGAGACCGCAGTGCTCGGCGTCGTCACGAACATCGACTTCGCGCGGTTCCTGCTCGCCGACCCGGACGTGAAGGCGGGGGCTCTCGACACAGGGCTGCTCGACCGCCGGCTCGGGGACTACGAAGCCCCGGGCACGCCCGACGAGGTGCTCGTCGCAGCCGCTGCCCACCACTGGCTGCAGCGCTGGCCCGCCGCGACGACCGCGGCGCCGGTCGACCCGTGGGACCGCCCCAGCGGCTGGCGCGTCGGCACCGCGGCTCCGACGACCATCCGGTTGCAGACCCCGACCCGCACCGACCACGTGCACATCACCGGCACTCCCGGTGCCGCGACCGCCCGCATCGAGGACGGCCCGGAGCGCCCGCTCACCGCGGAACTCGACGGGGCGGTCCTGAACATCACCCTCGACGGCCGGCGTTCGGTGTTCCGCGTCGCCGCCGACGACGATCACGTGTGGCTGGCCGGCAACGGCGGCACGTGGCCGGTGCGTGAGGCCCGCGAACCGAACATCCGCGGCGCGGACGCCCACGCCGGGGAAGCGGAGCTGACCAGCCCCATGCCGGGCACGGTCATCGCCACCCCCGTCGAGGCCGGTGCCACGGTCACCGCAGGCACCACGGTCGTGGTCGTCGAGGCCATGAAGATGGAGCACGCCCTGACCTCGCCGGTCGACGGCACCGTCGAACTGCTGGTCGCCGCCGGCGATCAGGTCAAGGTCGACCAGCTCCTCGCACGCATCGTGCCCGTCCACACCGACACCGCAGTTCCTTCCGACGCCGCAGTTCCTTCCGACACCGAGAACTAGGACCGCCCCATGAGCAGCTACCTCTCCACCGGCCAGCTTCCCGACGACTACCGGGATCTGAAGAACACCGTCGCCGAGTTCGCGCGCACCGTCGTCGCGCCGGTCGCCGCCGAGCACGACGCCAACCACACCTTCCCGTACGAGGTCGTGGCGGGCATGGCCGAGCTGGGCCTGTTCGGCCTGCCCTTCCCCGAGGAGTACGGCGGCCAGGGCGGCGACTACTTCGCCCTGTGCCTGGCCCTCGAGGAACTCGGCAAGGTCGATCAGTCCGTCGCCATCACCCTCGAGGCGGGCGTCTCGCTCGGTGCGATGCCGATCTACCGCTTCGGCAACGAGGAACAGAAGAACAAGTGGCTGCCGCAGCTCGCCGCGGGCCGCGCGCTCGGCGCGTTCGGCCTGACCGAGCCGGGCGCAGGCAGCGACGCGGGCGGCACCAAGACCACTGCGAAGCTCGACGGCGACCAGTGGGTGATCAACGGCAACAAGCAGTTCATCACCAACTCCGGCACCGACATCACCGAGATCGTCACCGTCACCGCCGTCACGGGCGAACGTGACGGCAAGAAGGAGATCTCCACGATCGTCGTTCCCACCGACACCCCCGGCTTCACCGCCGAACCCGCATACAACAAGGTCGGGTGGAACGCTTCGGACACGCATCCGCTCACGTTCTCCGACGTGCGGGTGCCGGCCGAGAACCTGCTCGGTGAGCGCGGCCGCGGCTACGCGAACTTCCTGCGGATCCTCGACGAGGGCCGTATCGCTATCGCAGCGCTGTCCACCGGTGCGGCGCAGGGATGTGTCGACGAGTCCGTCAAGTACGCCAAGGAACGCGAGGCGTTCGGCCGGCCCATCGGCAGCAACCAGGCCATCGCCTTCAAGATCGCGCGCATGGAAGCGCGGGCGCACACGGCCCGGACCGCCTACTACGACGCGGCAGCCCTGATGCTCTCCGGCAAGCCGTTCAAGAAGCAGGCTGCGATCGCCAAGCTCATCGCGTCCGAGGCGGCGATGGACAACGCGCGCGATGCCACCCAGATCCACGGCGGCTACGGCTTCATGAACGAGTACCCGGTGGCGCGGCACTACCGCGACAGCAAGATCCTCGAGATCGGCGAGGGCACCACCGAGGTCCAGCTGATGCTGGTGGCGCGGGAGCTGGGCCTGTGAGCACCCCGCCCGCGAACAACACGGAAGTCACCAAGCGCGTCGTCCAGCGGGGCCTGTGGTTCGAGGAGTTCGAACTCGGCGCCGTCTACGAACACCGGCCCGGCCGCACCGTGACCGAGGCGGACAACGTTCTGTTCACGACGCTGACGATGAACACCCAGGCCCTGCACCTCGATGCCGCCTACAGTGCCGGCACCGAGTTCGGCGAGCCGCTGGTCAACTCGATGTTCACGCTGTCCACCCTGATCGGCCTGTCCGTCGCGCAGCTCACCCAGGGCACGATCGTCGCCAATCTCGGCTTCTCGGAGGTCAAGTTCCCGCATCCGGTCCGCCACGGCGACACCATGTATGCGGAAACCCTCATCACCGACAAGCGCGAGTCGAAGTCCCGGCCGGGGCAGGGCATCGTGACGTTCGAACACACCGCCCGCAATCAGCACGGCAAGGTGATCGCCGTCGCGGTGCGGCAGACTCTCGTCCAGAAGCGGCCGGTCGATCCGGCGCAGGAAGGTTGACGACGATGAGCACCATTCCGGGCCCTGCGTGGCTGTTCTGCCCGGCGGACCGGCCCGAGCGGTACGGGAAGGCCGCGGCGATCGCCGACGTCGTGATCCTCGACCTCGAAGACGGTGTCGCGCACGCCGACAAGGACTACGCGCGGCGCTGCCTCGTCGACACGCCCCTCGATCCCGAACGGACCGTGGTGCGGGTCAACCCGGTGGGTACCGAGGAGCACGCCGAGGATCTGAAGGCGCTCGCGAAGACCGCGTACACGCGGGTGATGCTCGCCAAGTGCGAGTCCGCGGAGCAGGTCACCTCCCTCGCCCCGCGTGAGGTGGTCGCGCTGATCGAGTCGCCGGCCGGCGCCCTCGCCGTCTCGGAGATCGCACTCGCCGCCGGCACGATCGGCGTCATGTGGGGTGCGGAAGACCTCGTCGTCGGGTTGGGCGGTCAGTCCAGCCGCCACGCGGACGGGTCGTACCGCGACGTCGCGCGGCACGTTCGTTCGTCGGCGCTGCTCGCGGCGAAGACCTACCGCCGGTGGGCGCTGGACTCGGTGTACCTCGACATCAAGGACCACGACGGCCTGCGGGACGAGACGCTCGACGCCGTCGCGGTCGGCTTCGACGCGAAGGTCGCGATTCACCCCGGCCAGATCGAGGTCATCCGCCAGGCCTACGCCCCGACCGAGGAAGAGGTCGAGTGGGCGCGACGCGTGCTGGCCGCGGTGCCCGAGGAACGCGGGGTGTTCCAGTTCGAAGGAAAGATGGTCGACGCACCGGTGCTGCGGCACGCCGAGCAGATCCTGCACCGGTCCGTCGAAGCCCGCGTGCAGGGACATGCCCCGACGGGCGGGAAGGACGCGCGACAGTAGCGTTCAGGGCCCCCGGGAGCGTTCGAGGCCCCGGGCCTCGAGGGCGTCGCCCCGGCCGCTACCGGAACCCCGGTTCCGAGCGGCGGGGCGGCGCCCTACGCGTGCTGGATCGGTCCCTCGCCACGATCCGGAGCCGACCGGTCCGTATCGCGACCGGTGGGGTGACCTCGGACACGTGCTGAGCGTGACCTAACTGGACAAAACGCCGGCGTCGATGCTCGGATGACGGGCATGGACGTCGCCATCAAGATCTTCCTCATCCTGCACTTCATCGGCCTCGCCGGCATCATCGGCAGCTGGCTCGCCGTGGTGAAGGAACCTCGTGTCGTGACCGGCATGCTGCACGGCGCGATCCTCCAGCTTGTGAGCGGCCTCGCCCTCGTCGGTCTGCGCGAGGCACAGGACGTGGTTGAGCTGAACCACATGAAGATCGGCGTCAAGCTCGTGGTCGCCGTGGTGATCCTCGTCCTCGCGATCGTGGGCCTCAAGAAGGAGAAGCAGAACCCGGGATCGACGGGTGCTCTCGCCCACACGATCGGCGGTCTCGGCATCCTCAACGTGATCATTGCGGTGCTCTGGTGAGCAGGTGACGAGAAAACGCGACCTGTGTCGCTACTGCTCGGTAGATTCACTCCCGCGGGGTTCGGCGCGCAGCGTCGGGTCCCGTGCGGTCGTTTCGGCGGCAGTGTTCCCAGGCGGTAGATTGGGGCGATGTGCGTGCGCCGAATGCCCACCTCACCGCCCCGGTACCTCGGGGCGGTCTTCGGCGTGCGGGGGGAGGCGGACAGGGGTCCGTGCAGGGTAGGCGCAGGTGCGCCGATGAAACAGAGTTGGACCGACCGGCAATAGACGATAAGCAGCGGTTGCTCTTGTGCGAGTAGCGGTCGGTTCCTGTGCCCTCTCGGGCGAGGAACAGGGCGTTTGTGGTGTGGGGAACTCGAAGATGTTCCGGAAACGAGGTAACGGTTGGACCCGCGAGAAATCGACGGAATCGACAGCGCTGATCAGGCGTTGCAGGGGGACGCATTCCCGCTTTCCCCGGCGCAGCTCGGATTGTGGTACGCGCAGCACCGTAACCCGTCCGTCGCGATCAACAACGCGCAGTACGTCGACCTCCGCGGGGACCTCGACACCGAGGTGCTCGAAAGGGTCAGCCGGATCGCCGCAGGCGACCTCCAGTCCGGATTCGTTCGGCTCCTCGAGATCGACGGGGTGCCCCACCAGATCGTCGACCCGTCCCTCGACACCCCCCTCGAGCTCGTCGACCTGCGGGATGCTCCCGATCCGGAGAAGGCGGCCGAAGAGTGGATGCGCGCCGAGTACAGCCGGCCCATCGACATCGTCGACGACCGGCTGATCGTCGCCGCCGCGCTCCGGCTCGAGGACTCCCGCTACTACTGGTATGCCCGGGTGCACCACGTCGTGCTCGACGGCTTCGGCGCCATGAACTTCATGACGCGCGTCGCGGAGCTCTACTCGGCCGCGGTCGAGGGTCGTGAGCCGGAACCCCTCGAGGTCGGGGACCTCCCGGACCTGCGCGAGGCCGAGCTGGCCTACCGCAACAGTCCTCGCTTCGAACGGGACCGCGAGTACTGGCGCGAACGCATCGCCGGACTCGACAGCGCCGTCGGCCTGAGCCACCGGATCGCTCCGCCGGCGGCCCGCAAGGAGCTCTCCTCGGCCACGTTGTCCGAGAGCTTGGCCACACGGTTCGACGCCGCCGTCGAGCGCAACGTCACCATCCGGTCCACGTTCCTCATCGCGTCGGTCGCGGCCTTCCTGTCCCAGATGACCGGACGGGAAGAGGTCGTCCTGAGCCTGCCCGTGACGGGCCGGACCACCGCGCTGACCCGGCGATCGGGCGGCATGCTGTCCAACATCGTGCCGCTGACCGTGCGGGTCGGGCACGACACGACCGTCGCCGAGCTGATCTCCGAGGTGCAGGTCGCGGTCGCCGGGGCTCTGCGGCACCAGCTGTTCCGCCACGAGGACATCCGCCGCGACTCGGCGGATCCGAACGGGGGCCTGTTCGGGCCCCTCGTGAACGTGATGCTGTTCCACGGCGGCATCCCCTTCGGCCCCATCCTGGGCGAGCTCACGATCCTGTCGACCGGCACGGTCGAGGATCTCGGCATCAACTTCTACGAGAACGTCAACGGCACGCGCCTCAACATCGACTTCGAGGCCAACCCCGACCGCTACACGGCGGAAGAGAACTCTGCGCACCACGCGCGCTTCCTGGACTTCTTCACGGCGTTCGTCGATGCCGACCCGTCCCTGCCGGTCCGCTCCGTCCCGTTGTTGGGTGCTCAGGAGCGGGCGTTGGTGTTGGAGTCGTGGAACGACACGGCGCATGAGGTGGATTCGGCTGCGACGCTGGTCGATCTG
>NZ_JBSFRG010000032.1:0-68975 GCF_053589115.1 Rhodococcus sp. NPDC003383
GCCTTTGTGGCGGTCAGGGCCGCCACAAAGGCACACCGGGGCGAAGGCCCCCTCAGCCGGCGTCGATGGCGACGTCGAGCGCTCCGAGATCGCCCCCGAGTTCGGCGACGGTATCCCGCACCACGGCGACGTCCTTGGTGAGGAATTCCTTTACCGCGCTGGTGAATCCGGCGACGGATCCGCGGGCGGCGATGTTACCCATCACCTTGCTGGCAGAGCTGCCGTGCGGAAGCGCCTGGAGCAGAGCCGATTCCTCGACGCCGAGTTGCGCACCGAGGGCCACGGCCTCGGAGATCAGACCGATCTGTGCCGCGAACAACGCGTTGTTGACCAGCTTGACGCGTTGTCCGTTTCCGGCCTTCCCGACGTGGAGTACCGGATCGCCGTAGCTGCGCAGCACCGGTGTGGCGCGCTCGACGGCGTCGGCGTCGCCTCCGAGGAACAGCGTGAGACTTCCGGCCGCGATGTCGTGCGGCCCGCCGCTGACCGCAGCGTCGATCACGTCGATGCCGTGGCTCGCCGCGTCGTCCCGGATCTGTTCGATCGTCCGGGGGCTGATGGTCGTGTGGATCGCCAGCACGGAGCCGCGCGGCATCTTCTCGAGAAGGGCGCTCTTCAGGCACACCTCGCGGACCTGGTCGTCGGTGAACACGCAGACGAGGACGAGCTCGGCGCCGACGCCGGTCTCGGACGCCTCCGTCACCGCGGTGACGCCCGCACCCGTCAGGGCGGCACGGGTTTCCGACGATCGGCCCAGCGCGCGGACCTCGTGTCCGGCCTCGGCAAGCTTGCGCACCATAGGCAGGCCCATACGGCCGGCCCCGATGAATCCGACCCGGGTCACCGCGGGTGCTCCATCAGGGCGAGGGTGGAGTCGGCCGCGGTGAGCACCACGCCGGGCGTCGCGCCCGCCGCGTCCGCGAGACCCGCCACGTGTCCGACGTCCTTGCGCAGCAGGGGACCGGCATGCTTCGCGATGCTGTCGAGTGTGCCGCCGCCCGCCACGACCCGGCCGAGCGCGAAGCTGTTCGCCGATCCGTGCGTGATGACCTCGCCGAGCTTCGCGGGATCGACACCGAGCGACTCACCGAGTTGCAGCGTGGTCACGGAGGTTGCGAGATTCGCGGTGAACAGCAGATTGTTGAGGAGCTTGGCAACCTGCCCGGCTCCGACGTCGCCCAGGTGGATCACGGGATTCGCATAGGTCTCGAAGACCGGCCGGATCTTCTCGACGATCTCGGTATCGCCCCCGACCATGACCAGCAGGGTACCCGCAGCGGCTCCCATGCCGCCGCCGCTGACCGGGGCATCGACGACCGCGACCCCGGACTCGCGCGCCTGCTCGGCGAGTTCCCGAACCGTGTCGGGATGGACGGTGCTGTGGATCGCGATGATTCCGCCGGGCTGCAGGCCCGACAGCACGCCGTTCTCGCCGGTGACGACCTGTCGCACGTCGTCATCGGCGACGACGCAGATGCAGACGAGGTCGCTCGCGGCGGCGAGTTCGGCGGGCGTCTGTGCGGTCTTCGCCGCGGTGTCCGCGTACGGCTCGAGCGACTCGGGTCGCCGCGCCCACAGGGTCAGCTCGTATCCCGACTCGACGATCCGGCGCGCCATGGGCCCGCCCTGGCTGCCGAGCCCGATGAAACCGACACGCATCAGTGCTCCTCCGATCCGATCAGTACGACTCCGAGTGGTGCGATCGTCATGCTGCGGCTTCCTGCTTCTGCGGCCGCCAGAACGTGGCGAGCAGACCCGCGGTCGCGACGACGCCGACGCCGAGCGCGATCGCGCCGCCGGACCAGCCGACGATCGCGATGTCGGTGGCCGAATCGATCGAGATCTCGCCGGGTCCGATCATGGCCAGCGCCAGTGCGACCACGCCGAGCACGAGGACGTATTCGTAGCCTTCCTTGAACACGAAGAAGCCGTTGGGGCGGTGCGCGAGCAGGCCGGCGACGAGCATGATCGAGATGACCGCGGCACATGCGAGGGGAGTGAGCAGGCCGAGAATCACGAGCACGCCGGCGCCGATCTCCACGACGACGCTGATCCATGCCTGCAACGTGCCGTTGCGCAGGCCCAGTCCGCTGAACCAGCGTGCGGTACCGGCGATACGGCCGCCGCCCACCCAGTGGTTGACGCCGTGCGCGATCATCGTCGCACCGAGCACCAGACGCACCAGGAGTAGCGCAACATCGGTGGGGTCCATCGCTTCACCTCCTTGCCGCTGTGCGGCTCCGTCGAATCATTTTGTGGTATCGGATATTCGGTCAGCCGAACGATTGTCGATGCATTCCTGCACGAACGACAGCACGGTCGCGTGGTACGACGCGGCCGCGTAGCCGAGGGCGAGATTGTGCCCGGCGTCCGGTTGCGTGTGCAGCTCGACGCGGGGCGCGGCGGTGAAGATCGCCGCGATGTCGTCGAGGGCCTCCGGGTCGCCGCGCCACACCCTCTCGTGTTCGGCGGCGGTGAAGTGCACCGGGACCTCGACTCGTGCGGCGAGCTGCGGGAATTCGGTGTGCGGCCACGACGCGGTCACCGTCGCCTCGTAGGAGGGGGTGCGTGAGGCGATCGGCGCGCCGCCGACCAGTTCCGGCGGATAGATCTCAGGATGCGCCCAGATCAGCCCGTAGACGCCCTTGGGGTCGGCGTATTGCGCTTCCGTGCCGAGGATTCCGCAGGCGTCGGCGTGATGCTCGCGGCCGGTGCCGGCCAGCGCGATCCCGAGCAGGCCCCTGTCGCGGCGAGCCGCGCGACGCCACCGTTCGCGTGGCTCGACGGCCAGGCGCATCGTGAGTTCGCATCCGAGCGAATGGCCCCACAGGAAGATCCCGGCACCGAGATCGAGCGAGTCCAGGTGCGCGTCGATCGCGGCGAGGGCGGCGTCGACCCGCCGCTCGGGCCGGGTGAATTCGTCCATGAGCGGGCGGGAGGCGCCGTACCCGGGACGGTCGAGCGCGAGGACGGTGAATCCGCGCGCGGGACCGGTTCGCAGCAGGGACAGTTCGGGATGGCCCGGGCAGTCGAAGTACGCGGAGTCCGTTGCGCCGCCGTGCAGCGCGACGACAACGGCGCGCGGCTGCTCGGCGACCGCGAGCAGCCCCGACATCGGAACACCGTCGATCTCGGCGACGCGGGCGGCGGGTGCGGATTCGATCGTCGTCACGAGTCGGCCCGCAGGAGCATGGCACCGCCGGGGGACAGGCCACCGGTCGCGGCGACCGCGACGCGGGCGCCGGCCACCTGCCGGTCTCCGGCTTCACCGCGCAACTGCACGACGGCCTCGTGGATCAGTCCCATGCCGTGGGTGCGGCCGTGCGAGAGCTGACCGCCGTGGGTGTTGAGCGGCAACACGCCGTCGCGGGCGATGTTGTGGCCGCCGTCGAGGAAGTCCTTGGCCTCGCCGATACCGCAGAAGCCGAGGGCCTCGATCCACGACAGGCAGTTGAACGTGAATCCGTCGTAGAGTTCGGCGACGTCGACGTCCTCGGGCCGCAGGTCGGTGCGCGACCACAGGTGGGCGGCGGGGCCGAGCACCTGCGGTTCGTGGGTGAGGGTGCTCTGGTCCCATTCGATCCGCTCGATGATCTGGGTACCCACCGCCTCGACGAGCACGGGTGGCTTGGCCAGATCGCGGGCCGCGTCGACCGCCGAGACGATCACCGCGACCGAACCGTCGCACGGAACGTCGCAGTCGTACAGGCCGAACGGGGTCGTGATTGCCCGCGCGTTCAGGTAGTCGTCCATCGTCAGCGGATCGCGGTAGATCGCCGTCGGATTCAGCGCGGCGTTGGCGCGCTGGTTGAGCGCGATCCAGCCGAGGGTCTCGCGGGTGGTGCCGTAGCGATGGAAATGACGCTGGGCGTTCTGGGCGAGGGTGTGCGCGGCGGAGATACCACCGAACGGCATCATCCAGCTCGTGGTGCGTCCGCCCGACGGGCGGATCTCGCCGCGCTTCATCAGTTCTCCGTGGGTCGCTTCCCACAGGGTGCGGTAGCACAGCACGTGCCGCGCGAGTCCGCTGGAGACCGCGATCATCGCGGCGATGACCGAGCCACCGGGGCCGAAGGTTTCGATGCCGCCGTTGTGCCAGGTCGGGTTGAGCCCGAGTGCGGCCTCGACGGTCAGGACACCGCCCTCGCCGAAGCCGCCGACCTGGCCGGCACCGGGGTAGCTGGCGATCCCGTCGATGTCGTCGAGCGTGAGACCGGCGTCGGCGACGGCGCGTTCGCACGCCTCGATCGTCAGGCCCAGTGGGGAGCGCATGAGCCGACGCCCGATCTCGGACATCCCGACTCCGGTGAGCGCCACCCGGTCCTCGAACTTCTCACGAGAAGCCATGGGCCGCACGTGCTTCCGGAAGTCCTCGGGTTCGATCCCGTCGGCCGGCAGCCGAGCAGGCGCGACCTGCTCGGCTGCCGGACGGAACAGCGGCAGCCAGACGTCGTCGTCCTGCTGGAAGACGACCTCCATCCGCTGGCCGAGTTCGAGGGTCTCCGGATCGCAGTCGACGATGTTGGTCGTCAACCGCACCCGGGGATCCTCGTCGATCGCGACCTGCGCTACCACATAGGGCGGCGGCAGGCCGGGGAGACCGAATCGGTGGTTGACCGTGAAGCCGGCGAGCGTGGCAGTGCCCGACACTTCGCGCACGCCCATCCGGTGACCGCGGCAGTACCGGCACACCGGTTGCGGCGGATGGATCAGCGCAGAACAGGATTCGCATTCCTGGATGCGCAGGATCCCGTCCGCACCGGCGGTCCAGAAGAACCGGTTCTGCTCGGTCACCTGGGGAAGGGGACGACCCGATTTCGGCGCCTTGCCCTTCTCCGTGTCCTCGGGGTCGACCACCGCTGAATCAGTCACCGATCTGTGCCTCCGACCTCTTCACCGTGATGGGCTCCGCGAGACGCTGCTCGTCGCAGATCTTCTGGAGCTTCTCGAGCGTCTCGTCGAGACCCGCGCCGAGGCGCGGTCCGGGCGTGAACGTGGCCGGCAGATGCCGCATGCCCTGGATGACGCCGATCGAGTCGTAGTGCACTGCTTCCGCCGGATCGCACTTGTAGTCCGGTATGCGGTCGAGCACGGCGACGAGCATGCGCTTGAACACCTGGCGGGCCATGTTCGAGCCGATGCACCGGTGGATGCCGAGTCCGAAGCTGAAGTGCCGGTTTCCGCGACGCTCCAGGTCGACCTCGTTCGGATCGTCGAACAGTTCCGGGTCGCGGTTGGCCATCGCCCAGGACAGCCAGAGGCGCTCGCCTTCCTTGAATTCGGTGCCGTCGAACGAGCAGTCCGCCGAGAACGTGCGGCCGTCACCCGGTGCGGGTGTGAAGTACCGCAGGAACTCCTCGGTCGCCGAATCGAGCAGCGTGTCACGCTGTTCGCTGAGGATCGTGCGCTTGTCGGGATTGTGCGCGAGCCATTCGAGCGAGTGGGCGGTCAGCGCCGTCGTGGTGTCGAAGCCGCCGCCGATGAGCAGGCTCAGGATGCCGAGCAACTCCATGTCGTCGGGCTTCTCGCCGAGCACGGTGGCCTGGGCGAGCGCGTTGATCAGGCCGGGACGGGGATTCTCCCGGATCTCGAACAGGTTGGTGAGCAGGTCGATGCCCATCGTCCGGTGCATCTCGGCGATGCGCGGGATGTCCGGCGAGTCCGGCGGCGTGTAGACCGCGGCGTGGACCGGTTCGTTGTAGATGGTCCACTTGGCGATGGGGATGCCCATCATCGCCAGGGTGAGCACGGCGGGCACGATGTTCGCCAGGTCGTCGACGAAGTCGATGCGGCCGGTCTCGATCTTCTCGTCGATGCTGGCCCGCACGATCTCGTCGATGAACGGCGTCCACCGCTTGACCGCAGCGGGGGACAGGTAGGGGTTGAGCAGGGCGCGGAACTCGTGGTGCTCGGGGTCGTCCATCTCCAGGATGCCGCCGCGCACGCCCGACGCACGTTCCATCGTCGGGATCGCGATTCCCTTGTAGCCACGGCGTTTTCCGTGGATGTCGTGGTCGGTGGACACGTCTGCCGAGCGGGCGAGCGCGAACACCTCCTTGCTGCCGGCGGCCACCCAGTGGCCACCGTGGGTCTCGGACCACGCCATCGGACACTTGGCGTGCATCTCCTGCGTGATCGGCAGGAAGTTGTCTCGGTAGTCGGCGGCATGGCGGTCGAAATCGAATCTGTTCGCCTTGCGGCTGTCGTCGGTGACGACGTCGTCAACGCTCACGGCGTTGTCCTCTCTTGCACGTCGAGCTTTGGGGGGCTGTTCGAAACGGCAGATCAGAAAATGGTGATCGCCTGCTCGGGGCACGAGCGGGCGGCCTCCTTCACCGCTTCCTCCTGGTCGGCGGGCACCTCTTCGTTCGCGACCGACGCGTGACCGTCGATCTCACTGAGCTCGAAGACGTCCGGTGCGGCCATGGCGCAGAGCGTGTGGCCCTGGCACTTGTCGGGATCGACGCGGACCTTCAAAATTCTCCTCCAGACTTCCGTTGTAGCCGGGGTGGTTCGGATCCCTTTCGCCGGAATCCTCCGGGGACGGTAGCAGCGACGGGATTCGGGATCAGATGTGGTAGTCGTACCACTTCAGGTAGCCGCCTCCGTCGACGCGCATCTGCATGCCGGTGACGTACCGTGATTCGTCGGAAGCCAGGAAAAGCACCATGTTGCTGGAGTCCTGGGGCTCGATGTACGGAATCGGCATGGCCTGCTGCACACCGAATGCCGGCTCCGCGTCCTGGCGGGTGGGGTGTTCGAGGTCGGGGCGGAAGGAGCGGTACATCGGCTCGCTCTGCAGCATGTCGGTGTTGCAGTTGGTCGGGTGCAGCACGTTGGCGCGAATGCTGCGGGGCGCCAGATGCGTTGCGAGTTCGTGGATGAACTGTGACAACGCACGCTTCGAGTACACGTACGCGACACCACCGAGGTCCTTGCCCGGCTGGTCGACCTTGGCGACGTCCATCAGGGCCGCGGTCGAGCCCGTCGCGATGATCGATGCGCCGGCGGTCAGGTGCGGCAACGCTTCCTGCACGGCGTTGATCGTGCCGACGAGATTGGTATTGACCACATCGGACCACGCCTGAGTTTGTGGTTCGCCCTTCATTCCGGCGACACCGGCCTGTGCGACAACGACATCCAGCTTGCCGAACTCGGCGAGACCCTGCTCGAGAGCGGCGCGCACCTCCGAGGCCACACGCACGTCGGCCTTGACCGCGACGATGCGGCGGCCCTGCTTCTCGACGAGGCGCACCGTCTCCTCGAGGTCCTCGGGGGTGGCCATCGGGTATCCGATGGACGGGATGTCCTCGCACAGGTCGATCGCGATGATGTCCGCGCCTTCCTCGGCCAGACGGACCGCGTGGCTGCGGCCCTGCCCGCGAGCGGCACCGGTGACGAACGCGACCTTGCCTTCTACACGCCCCACTGTTGTTTCCTTTCGCTAACTTTCGCTGTCGGGAGATTCGCGGACGGTCGGGTCAGGTGTTGCGTCCGCCGTTGACGCCGAGGATCTGGCCGGTGATGTAGCCGGCTTCCTCCGAAACGAGGAATGCGCATGCCGCGGCGATGTCCTCCGGGCGGCCCACCCGGCGTACCGGGGTCCGCTGGATGTGTTCTTCGATGGTTCCGCCGAGCAGGCCCTTGCTTTCGGAGTTGCGCAGCATCGGGGTATCGACGAATCCGGGCGGGACGGCGTTGACGGTGATTCCGTCGGGGCCGTATTCGAGGGCGAGCGACTTGGTGAGCCCGTTGACACCGGACTTGGACGAGACGTAGGCGGTCATGAACTGCTGCCCGGACTGCGCACTCGACGACGAGATGTTCACGATGCGGCCCCACTGCGCCTCGCGCATGTCGGGGAGCACCGCCTGGACGCAGTGGAAGACACCGTTCAAGTTGACCGCGATGATCTGGTTCCAGGTCTCGATGTCGATGTTGTGGAAGCGCTTGTACAGTTCCCGGCCCGCCGCATTCACCAGAATCGTGATCGGGCCGAGTTCCTTTCGGACCTCCTCGAGCGCGGCGTCGACCGAGGCGCGATCGGACACGTCCGCGACATAGGAGAACTTGGCGTCGGACGGATTGATGTCCAGGATCGCGACCCGGTGGCCGTCGTTGCGCAAGCGCTCGGCGATGGCCGCGCCGATTCCCGAACCGCCCCCGGTGACGACGGCGGTCCGGGCGGTGGAAGCTGCTGTTCCTGCTGTCACTGCCACGCCTCGTCCCCGACGATGGTCACGCGGCGCATGAGGCGCTCGGACGACGGGTCGTAGGGCAGTGCCCGGTGCAGCATGCCGGTGTTGTCCCACACGACCAGGTCGCCGATTTCCCAGTCGTGGGCGTAGCAGAAGCGCTCTTGCGTGGCCCAGTCCTGCAGTTCGTCGATGAGCGCGCGGCTCTCGTCGGGCTCCATGCCGACGATGTGGTCGGCGGTGGCGCCGATGACCAGCGAGCGACGGCCGTCGCGGCGTTCCCACACGAGCGAGGACTCGTGCGTCGGGAGCTGACGCCAGCGCGCGACCTGGTCCTCGGTCGGGTCCGGGTAGACCTTGCGCTGCGCGGCCTCGAAGCTGTGGACGACGCGCAGGCCGTCGTAGCGCTTGCGTTCCGCCTCGGAGAGGTTCTCGTAGGCGGCGTAGGTGTTCGCGAACTCGGTGCCACCGCCGACGGCGGCGACATGGCGGCAGCTGAGCACCGTGGCCTTGGCCGGGATGTCGTTGGTGGTGTCGTCGATGTGCCAGCTGAAGGTGCCCTTGAGGTATTCGGCCGACGGCGACTTCGCCGGGTCGAGCGAGACGGTGAAGATCTCTTGGCCGGGGACCGGCTGGACGAGCTGCCCGAGCTTGCGGCTGAAGGCGAGCTGACCTTCGTCGTCGAGGTTCAGGCCGCGGAACAGCAGCACGCCGCGCCACTTCAGCGCCTCGGTCAGCTTGCCGATCACCTCGGGGTTCTCGAGGTCGACATCTCCGCTGACCTCTACTCCCAGTGCCGGGGTGATTGCTGTAGTCTTGATCACAAGAAGCTCCCTTCCAGTTTTCGAGAACCATACTCTCCGCGTCGAGTTGCCCGCAAGGCCGGATCAGCCGCTGGTCGGGACAATTCAGGCTTCGATTCGGGGTATGCGAACCAGGCTCTGATTGCTACATTCACACCAATACGGGGACTGAATTCTCGATAGTGAGAATCGTATTTCCACACAGTGAGGAGAACCGGATGTCAACGCAGGAGACCGTGCAGGCCGAGGCCGGGACCGAGGTGCACAAGCGCCTGCTCATCGACGGGCAGCTCGTCACGACCGAGCAGACCTTCCCGTCGTTCAACCCCGCGACGGGTGAGCTCGTCGGCTACGCCCCGGATGCCGGTGTCGCCGAGGCGGAAACCGCCATCGAGGCCGCGCGCCGCGCTTTCGACACCACGACGTGGTCCACCGACGTCGAATTCCGCATCAAGTGCCTCGACCAGCTCCACCAGGCACTGCTCGACAACGCCGAAGAACTGCGCGAACTCACCATCGCCGAGGTCGGCGCACCGCGCCTTCTCACCTACGGCAACCAGCTCGACGCCCCGATCAACATCGTCCGCTACTACGCGGACCTCCTCCGCAAGTACCCGCTGACCGAGGACCTCGGCGAGGTCGAGATCCGCGGGCAGAAGCACCGCCGCTGGATCGAGCGCGAGGCCGCGGGCGTCGTCGCCGCGATCGTCGCCTACAACTACCCGACGCAGCTCGCGCTCGCGAAGCTCGCACCGTCGCTCGCCGCCGGCTGCACGATCGTCCTCAAGGGCGCGCCCGACACCCCGCTCGTCACGCAGGCGCTCGGCGAGATTATCGCCAACCACACCGACATCCCCGCCGGCGTCGTCAACATTCTCTCCTCCACCCAGGTGTCGACCGGCGAGATCATGACGACCCACCCCGACGTCGACGTCGTCACCTTCACCGGCTCCACCGTCGTCGGCCGCAAGATCATGGCCGCGGCCTCCGAGTCCCTCAAGCGCGTCTTCCTCGAGCTCGGCGGCAAGTCCGCGCTCATCGTGCTCGACGACGCCGACATCCCGACCGCCGCGCAGTTCGCGGCGTTCAGCATCTGCTCGCACGCCGGCCAGGGCTGCGCCCTCACCACGCGCCTGCTCGTGCCCCGGGAGAAGCACGACGAGATCGTCGCCGCGGTCGGCGCGATGATGAGCAACGTCCCGTTCGGTGATCCGTCCGACCCGAAGATCTACATGGGCCCGGTCATCAACGAGAAGTCGCGCGAGAAGATCGACGGCATGGTCAAGCGGGCCGTCGAGGCGGGCGCGACCCTCGTCACCGGCGGCGAGAAGGTCGACCCCGGCTTCTTCTACAAGCCGACGCTGCTCGCGAACGTCGACCCGGACAGCGAGATCGCGCAGGAAGAGGTCTTCGGCCCGGTCCTCGCCGTCATCCCGTTCGACGACGACGACGATGCCGTGCGCATCGCCAACAACTCCATCTACGGCCTGTCCGGCGGTGTGCTCAGCGCCGACGACGAGCGCGCCACGGCGATCGGCCGCCGGATCCGCACCGGCACGTTCAGCATCAACGGCGGCAACTACTTCACGCCCGAGGTGCCGTTCGGCGGATACAAGCAGTCCGGCATCGGCCGCGAGATGGGCGTCGCCGGTCTGCACGAGTTCCAGCAGATCAAGTCCTTCGCGGCGGTCGTCAAGTGAAGCCCCTCGAAGGGATCCGCGTCCTCGAGGTCGCGATGTACGGCTTCGTCCCGTCGGCGGGCGCCGTGCTCGCCGAGTGGGGCGCCGACGTCGTCAAGGTCGAGCATTCGGTCACCGGCGACCCGCAACGCGGACTGCGGCAGGTCGGCCGGATGCGGGTCGAGGGCGATCCGAACCCGAACGTCGAACACGCCAACCGTGGCAAGCGCAGCATCGGTCTCGACATGGGAAGCGAGGAGGGCCGGGAGGTCCTGCTCGAGCTGGCCCGCCGCTCGGACGTGTTCCTGACCAGCTTCCTGCCGCAGGCCCGCACCAAGTTCGGGATCGACGTGGACGACATCCGCGCCGTCAACCCGTCGATCGTCTACGCGCGCGGCAGTGCACTCGGCCCGCGCGGCGTCGAATCCGACCGCGGCGGTTACGACATGACCGCGTTCTGGGCGCGCGGCGGCATCGCCGCGACCATCACCCCGCCCGGCGTCGAGGGCATGATCGCTCCGCCCGGACCGGCGTTCGGCGACACCATCTCCGGCACCAACCTCGCCGGCGGCATCGCGGCCGCGCTCTTCAAGCGCGAACGCACCGGGGAGACGTCGGTGGTGGACGTGTCGCTGCTCGGCAGCGGCCTCTGGGCGATGGGGCACGGCGTCGCACTGTCGCTGCATCTCGACGAGCACATGGTCGCCCCCGTGCCGGGAGCCCATGGCGCACCGACGAATCCGCTGTCGGGCCTGTACGCGACGTCGGACAACCGCTACCTGTCGTTCGTGATGCTCCAGCCCGGCAAGTTCTGGGCGGATGTGTGCCGTCACATCGACCGGCCCGACCTCATCGACGATCCGCGGTTCGCCGATGCCCAGCAGATTGCCGCCAATACCGAAGAAGCGGTGGCGATTCTGCGCGAGGCCATCGGGAAGCGGACCCTCGCCGAGTGGACCGAACGGTTCGCGACTCTCGCCGGCCCGTGGGCGCCGGTGCAGGACTCGCTCCAGGTCTCCGACGACGCGCAGATCCGCGCGAACGAATACATCGTCAAGGCAGGCGAACTCGAGCTGGTCGCCAACCCGGTCCAGTTCGACGTCACCGCACCGGAGACCGGTCCCGCACCCGAATTCGCTGCGCAGACCGAGGAGGTGCTGCTCGAACTCGGTCTCGACTGGGATCGCATCATCGCGCTGAAGACGGCGGGCGCAGTCACCTAGGACTGCGACCGCGAGAGAACACCGGAGAATCTCATGCCATACATCGCTTCGATAGGTACCTACCTGCCGTGCTGGGGATCACCCGGGGCCCGCGTGCCCGGTGACGACGAGGACGCGATCACACTCGCTGTCGAAGCGGGCCGCGCCGCCGTGGCCGAGACGGGTTCGGTTCAGTACGTGGTCCTGGTCAGCCGGGACCTGCCACTGCTCGAGAGCAGCAACGCCGCAGTGCTGCTCGCGGGACTCGGACTCGATCCGGAGATCGAGGTCACCGAACGCCTCGGCGGTGCACCGGCAACACTCGATGCGCTCGGTTCCGCGCGACCGCGGACCCTGGTGATCGGCGTGGACCTTGCCCCCGCCGGGGCGGCGGCGGCGCTCACCGCGGACCAGGGCCTGCAGGTGCGCAC
Organism: Rhodococcus sp. NPDC003383; assembly: GCF_053589115.1. Taxonomy (NCBI): domain Bacteria; kingdom Bacillati; phylum Actinomycetota; class Actinomycetes; order Mycobacteriales; family Nocardiaceae; genus Rhodococcus; species Rhodococcus sp. NPDC003383. Next base: position 12,311 of record NZ_JBSFRG010000032.1, read on the forward strand.
CGCGGCGCGCGTCTCCCGCAGCCTCCCGGTCCGCACCCGCACCGAGAACGGAATGGTGCACGACTACGGGGATCCGCGCCTGGTCAAACAGCGCGGTTTCCTTGCGTCCCTTGCCTCGTCGTGGGTCGACGACCCGGTGACCGTCGCCGGCGTCGAACCCCGATACGCGGCGGACCTGTGCGCCGCCCCGCCGGTGGAACTTCCCACCACGGGCGCGAGTTCGCCGTTGTTCGCGCTCGCGGCGATGGCCGAATCGGAGACGAAGGGTCCACTGGTGGGAGTGGAACAGGCGAGCCTGTCGGCGATCACCGTCGCCGACGGCGTCACCGAGATCCGTCGTCACGAACCGCCGGCGCGGGAGCGCACCGCGCCGGTTCACGTGCCCGGCCCGGACATCCCGATCTCGCTCGCGGCATACGAGCGGGCGTTCGAAGCCAAGGTCCGCTGGGAAGCGGGCCGCCATCCCGGCTCCGACGACCTGGACTTCCCACCGAGATATCGGGTGGGGGAGGACGGAACACTGGGCAGCAGTTACGAGTTCGTTCCCTTGCCGCGAACCGGGAGCGTCTACACCGAGGTCACCGTCCGTGTTCCGGTCCCCGGTCTGGACACCCCGTACTCGCTCGTCCTCGTCGAACTCGACGACGTCGACGTGCGGGCACTGGTCAAGGTGACCGGTGTGGAGCCGGGCACCGTCGACATCGGCGATCGCGGCCGCATGGTGCTGCGCCGCGTCGCGGTGCGGTCCGGGGTTCCGGACTACGGCTACGCGTTCCATCCCGAAAGTGAGGCGTCATGAGGAAAGTCGCGATCGTCGGTGCGGGAATGACGCCCTTCGCCGAACATTTCTCCCTCGGCATCCGCGAGTTGCTGCCGATGGCGTACGCCGAATGTGCGGCGACGGTCGACAATGGCATCCGCACCTCGGACCTGCAGGCCGCGTGGTTCGGTGCGATGGGGACCACCGACGGGTTCCCCGCCGGGATCCTCGCCGACACCCTCGGTCTCCCGGAGATTCCGGTGACACGCGTCGAGAACTCCTGTGCCACCGGGCACGACGCCATCCGGAACGCCCTGTTCGGGATCGCTTCCGGAGCGTTCGACGTGGCGCTGGTGATGGGCGCCGACAAGGTCCGCGAGACCGCGTCGAAGGACATGATCTGGGAATGGGAAGCTCTCACGCGTGACATGGCGTGGGACTACCCGCTCGGTCTCGCGCAGGCCGGTTTCGCGCTGCACGTGCGACGCTACCTGCACGAGTCGCCGGCGACCCGCGAGCACATGGCCATGGTCGCGGTGAAGAACCATCTGAACGGTCTGAACAATCCGAAGGCGTTCCGGCGCTTCGAGATCACCGTGGAGGAGGCGCTGAACGCGCAGACCGTGGTGACGCCGTTCGGTGTCTACGACTGCGCGCCGCAGAGCGACGGTGCCGCCGGGCTGGTGCTCGCCGCCGAGGACGTCGTGGACCGCTACACCGATCGCCCGGTGTGGATCCGCGGTGTCGGTATCGGCCTGGATTCGGTGATGCACCAGCACAAGAAGGACATGACCAGCTTCCCGGCGACCGTCCGGGCTGCGAAGCAGGCGTTCGGGATGGCCGGCCTGACGCCCTCCGATGTCGATGTCGCGGAGGTCCACGACTTCTTCACCGGCATCGAACTGATCAGCTACGAGGATCTCGGCTTCGCGAACCGGTTCGAGGCCTACAAGCTGATCGAATCCGGGGCCACCGCCATCGGTGGGACCCTCCCGGTGAATCCCAGCGGCGGCATGATCTCCAAGGGGCATCCGCCGGGTGCCACCGGTGTCGCCCAGTGTGTCGAGCTGTTCGAGCAGTTGCGCGGCAACGCCGTCAACCAGGTCGACGGTGCACGAATCGGCTTGGCACACAATATCGGTGGACCGACTGCCGTATCGGCGGTGACGATCCTCGAGGGCTCCGGTTCCTGACGGTCCAGTCCGCCCGGTTTCGTCCACCACTGCCTACCACCGCATACGCCTGCAGGCAGCGCCGACGCCCGCGTCGCACCACGCGACGCGGGCGTCGGCGTGTCCGAAGTCGGTGTACGCCGGGATAATTCGAAAAAACAAGACTCGCGGGTCAGGTTCTTGTCACAACCGCCGCAGTCGCATATATTGCGTAGGTCACAATCGAACCTTCGATGTGAACCGAGTCATCGTAATTTCTTGTAGCTCTTGCTCGTTCGTGCACACAGGCGCTCGCTCGTACACACGGTCGACGTCGACATCCGATCCCCCGATGAAAGTCGAGTTGGATGATTCTCACTGTCGTGAACCGAATCGGTCGCAGTATCCTCGTCATCCTGTTGGTGACGGTCGCGGTGGTCGCGCTGCTCGGCCTGGCCCCCGGCTCGGTCGCCCAGGTGATCCTGGGGGAGAACGCGACCCCGGAAGCTGTCGCGGCCATGAATGCCGAACTGGGCCTGGACGCGCCGTTCTGGTCGCAGTACCTCACCTGGCTGGGCAACGCCGTACGAGGAGATCTCGGAACCTCCCCGCTCACCGGACAATCCGTGAGCGAGGCGATCGCCGAGCGACTTCCGGTGACCCTCCAGCTCGCCGTCATGGGGCTGACGATCGCGCTGATCGTCGCGATCGGCATGGGCATCGCGTCGGCGTCGCGTCCGGGCAGCGCGCTGGACCGTACGATCAATGCGGTCTCCGCGGTGTTCCTGTCCGTCCCGGCCTTCATCGCCGGCCCGATCCTGATCTACTTCTTCGCCATCAAGCTGCAGATATTCCCGGTGATGGGATGGTCCCGGATCAGTGAGGGGCTGGGGGAGAACCTGCGCACCGCCCTGCTCCCGGCGATCGCGATCGCGCTCACCGAGATCGCGGCATTCCACCGGCTCCTGCGCACGGATCTGCTCGGCACGCTGCGCGAGGACTTCGTCGCGGCGGCCCGCGCCAAGGGGCTCTCGGCGCGGTACGTCATGTTCCGGCACGCGCTGCGCCCGTCGTCGTTCTCCCTCATCACGCTCGCGGGAATCAATCTCGGACGGCTCATCGGCGGCACCGTCATCGTCGAAACCCTGTTCGGGCTACCGGGTCTGGGGCAGCTCGTCGCGTCGTCGATCACGTCCCGTGACGTGATCATGGTGCAGGGGATCGTCGTCTTCATCGCCGTGGTCTACGTGTGCATCAACACCCTCGTGGACCTCGGCTATCAGGTGATCGACCCGCGGGTCGGAAAGGTGGCGACCGCATGACCGAGATCGCGACGAAGAACACCGTCCTCACGAAACACGCGGTCGATGCGGCGGTGGACACGGTGCCGGTGGTCCCGGCGCCCAAGAAGAAGCGTCCGATCCTGGTGTACCTGTCGGTCGTGTGGCTGGTCGTGCTGATCACCGCCGCGGTGTTCGCCGACCTCCTTCCTCTCGCCTCCTATGCCACCCCCGTGGGCACCCCGCGCACCGGGCCCCAGCTCGGCTCCCTCGACCTGCTGCTCGGCACGGACACTCTCGGCCGGTCGATGCTCTCCCGTATCGTCTACGGCGCCCGTGTCTCGCTGGTGGTAGGAGCGGTCGCCGGGCTCATCGGATTCGTAATCGGTTCCCTGGCAGGCCTGCTCGCAGGCTACTTCAGGGGCCGCCTCGACTCGATCGTCACGCTCGTCGCAGACGCGATGCTCGCCTTCCCGCCCTTGATCCTGCTGCTCGCGCTGGCGTCGATCCTGACGCCCAGTGTCCCGACGATGCTGCTCGGCCTCACCGTGATGGTCGTCCCGTCGTTCATCCGGCTCGCGCGGGCGAACACCATGTCGTGGTCGTCGCGTGAATTCGTCCGTGCCGCAAGGAACATGGGAGCCGGCCACGGCCGGATCCTGTTCCGCGAGATCCTCCCGAACGTTCTGGCTCCGCTGGCGGCGTTCCTGCCGATCGTCATGGCGGCGCTGATCGTGGCCGAGGGTTCCCTGAGCTTCCTCGGCCTGGGAATTCCTCCGCCGCAACCCAGCTGGGGCGGAATGATCAGCGACGGCAAGGACGCCATCGCCACCTATCCGCACCTGGTGTTCGTTCCCGCCCTCGTCATCTTCTTCACGGTGTTCGCTCTCAATCAGGTCGGCGACCACCTGCGGACCAAGTACGACCGCACGCTGCAGGACTGATCGTCCGCAATCGCCCCCCATCCTGGAAAGGTCGACGATGCTTCGACGCAAACGATTTCCGCGCTTGGCCGCCGCCGTGTGTACGGCGGCGATGTTCCTCGCCGCCTGTGGCTCGGGCTCGGGAGGCGGTGACGGAGGATCCGCCGATGCCGGCGAACCGGTGTCCGGTGGTGTAGCCCGTGTCCTGCAGACCGGCGAACCGCGGTCCCTCGACCCGGCAGCGTTGTCGAACACGTGGGCGCACCAGCCGGTGCTGGCCAATGCGCTGTACGGAACCTTGATGATCAACGACCTCGACACGTTCGAGATCGAATACAAGATGGCCACCGACTTCTCCAGCACCGACGGGGGCTCGACCTTCACCCTGAAACTGCGGCCGGACCTGAAGTTCAGCGACGGCACACCGCTCGACGCCGCCGCCGTGAAGTTCAACTGGGACCGTCTCAAGGACCCCACTCTCGGTTCCACGACGATCCGGCAGGCCGTGCAGATCGCGCAGTCCGAGGTTGTCGATCCCACCACACTCCGGGTCACGATGACCGCACCGAACCCGCACTTCGCACAGGCCATCGTCGCGGGCGCCCTCAACTGGATCGCCTCGCCCGCGGCGCTGCAGCAGGGCCAGGCGGCGTTCGACGAGAATCCCATCGGAGCAGGGCCGTTCACGCTCGTCGACTGGAAGCGCCAGGACTCCATCGAACTCCAGCGCAACCCCGGATACTGGGACGCACCGAAACCGTACCTGGACGGCATCACGATCCGCACCGTCTCCGACACCAACCAGCGCGTCAACACCATGACCACCGGCGGTGCCGACCTCGCGTCGGAGACCAACTGGGAGAGCCTGAACAAGATCGAGGCCGCCGGCTACTCGTACGAGGTCGTTCCGACCGGCGGCGGGCAGTTCATGGGCATGAACGTGCGGCGCGCACCGTTCGACGACGAGCGTGCCCGCCGCGCCGTCTCGCTTGCCGTGGACCTGGACGCCATCAACGTCGCCGTCTACAACGGCGCCGGTGAGATCCCGCGGACACTGTTCGAAGAGGGATCGCCCTACTACGCGGATGTCGCTCTCGACCGCCACGACCCCGAGGAGGCCCAGCGGTTGTTCGACGAGCTCGCCGCCGAAGGCAAGCCCGTCTCGTTCAGCTTCATGTCCTACCCCACCACCGAGTCGAAGACACTCGGTGAGGCACTGCAGGCGCAGCTCAGCGCGTACGACAACGTCGAGGCGAAGGTCGAGGTCGTCGACTACGCCACAGCGACCGCACGGACCGGGGCGCGCGATTTCGACATGGTCATCTCGTCCGCCGTGGTCCAGGACCCGGACTACGCGCTGTGGATGGCGTTCCATGCCCAGTCGCCCGGCAACTTCACCGGCATCCAGGACCAGCAGCTCAGCGAGGCGCTCGACGCCGGACGGTCCGCGCAGTCGGCCGAGGAGCGGACCGCGGCCTACGAGATCGTGCAGCAGCGACTCGCGGAGGTGACCCCGGGCATCTGGTACTACCGCGCGGTCCCGGCGATCGTGTCCGGGAAGAAGCTGCACGGCGTCGTGCTGTACACGCTCGGTTCGCCGCTGCCCGAGGAACTGTGGATCGCCTAGGCACTGACCGCCGCAGCGAGGAACGACCAGCCGACGACAGCGAAAGGGCCGGAGTGCCATGACCACTCAGCCGCTCCTCCAGGTGAGGAATCTGCGTGCCTACATCGGCACACCACGAGGGACCGTCCGGGCCGTGGACCGCGTGTCCCTGGACCTGGATGAAGGCCGGGCACTGGGCGTCGTCGGCGAGTCCGGTTCCGGCAAGTCCGTGATGGCCAAGGCCGTCATGGGTCTGATGCCGCCCCGGTCCGCGCGGTCCGGCGAAGTGATCTTCCGCGGCCGCGACCTGCTCGCGCTGGGCAAGAAGGAGCAGCGTGAGGTCTGGGGCAAACAGATCGCGATGGTCTTCCAGGACCCGGGGCGCTCGCTCAATCCGGTGGTGCGGGTCGAGCGCCAGCTCACCGAAGGCATGCGCAAGCATCTGGGAGTCAGCAGCTCCGAGGCTCGGGGCCGGGCCCTCGACCTCCTGAAGGAGGTCGGGGTGCCCGACCCCGAGCGGCGGCTGCGCAACTATCCGCACGAGATGTCCGGCGGCATGCGGCAACGCGTGATGATCGCGATCGCGCTCGCATGCGAACCGGACTTGCTCATCGCGGACGAACCCACCACCGCCCTGGACGTGACGATTCAGCGCCAGATCCTCGATCTGCTGCGCCGCGTGCAACGCGAACGCGGCATGTCGATGATGCTCATCAGCCACGACCTGGCGGTGGTGGCCGGTCGCACCGACCGGGTCTCGGTGATGTACGCCGGTCGCCTCGCGGAGGTCGGATCGACCCGGGAGGTGTTCGAGGCGCCCCGGCATCGCTACACACACGCGTTGCTGGGAGCGACCCCGACCATCGACCACACTCGGCACGCACCGCTGCAGTTGATCGACGGTTCGTTGCCCGACCCCACGGCGCCACCGGGAGGATGCCGATTCGCTCCCCGGTGCGCACACCGCCTCGACGAGTGCGACACCGCCGGCCCGGATCTCGAATCCGTGGGAGCGGATCATCTGGTTGCGTGTCTGAACCCGGTTGCCCTTGCGGCACCGGCACTTTCGGGAGGTCGCTGACATGGCCGGTAGTGGTTCCGCGCACCTGCGCGGTGAGCAGGCGCTGCTGAGCGTGCAGGATCTCGTCGTCGAATACCCGACCGGGTCCGGGACGGTGCAGGCGGTCTCGAAGATCAGCTTCGACGTTCTGCCGGGCGAAACCCTCGGCATCGTGGGCGAATCCGGCTGCGGGAAGTCCACGACGGGGCGAGCCGTCCTGCGCCTGGACCGGTTGACGTCCGGACGTATCCGGTTCGGTGACGACTGGATCGAGGAGGCCGGCGAGAAACAGATGCGCGCGCTACGGCGCGACATGCAGATGATCTTCCAGGACCCGGTGGCGTCGCTGAACCCGCGGCGCAGCGTCGGGGACATCGTCGTGGAAGGGCTTGCGGTCGCGGGTGTCCCGAAGGACGAGCGGGCCGCGACGTCGGCGTCGGTGCTCGGCCAGGTCGGGCTCGGAAGCGACCGTTTCGCCGGCATGCTTCCGCGGCAGTTGTCCGGTGGGCAGGCACAGCGCGTGGCGATCGCCCGCGCGCTGGCGCTGAATCCGCGCCTGCTCATCTGCGACGAACCCGTCTCCGCTCTCGATGTGTCCGTGCAGGCGCAGATCCTGAATCTCCTCGAGGAACTCAAGGCGGAGTTCGATCTGACCGTCGTGTTCATCGCACACGACCTCGGCGTCGTCCGCACGGTCAGCGACAACGTAATGGTGATGTACCTCGGGAAGGTGTGCGAATTCGGGGATTCCGTCGAGGTGTACGACGACCCGGCACACCCGTACACTCGGGCCTTGCTCGATTCGGTTCCGTTGACCGACCCGGAGAAGGCGTTCGCCGGGCCGGCTCTGGAAGGGGACGTGCCGTCGCCGTTGGCGCCGCCCACCGGGTGCCGGTTCCGGACCCGGTGCCCGATCGCGCAGGACCGGTGCGCCGACGAAGAACCCGAGATGCGGGAGGTGCGGTCCGGTCGGTTCGTCGCATGTCATTTCCCCCTCGGCGGGGCCGAGGCGAATTCGAAGGAGAAGGTGTCGGTCGCATGAGCGGACGGGTAGCGGGCAAGGTCGCATTGATCACGGGCGCGGCGCGCGGGCAGGGCCGCGCGTATGCGGTCCGGCTCGCGGAGGAAGACGCCGACGTCGTCGTCGTGGACGTGTGCGCCCAGGTCGGGGACGTCGCCTACGCACCGGCGACCCCCGAGGATCTCGAGGAGACGGTCCGGCTGGTGGAGAAGACCGGACGCCGCGTCGTGTCCGGGATCGTGGATGTGCGCGACCTGGATGCGCTGCGCGGGATCGTCGACGATGCGGTCCGGCAGTTGGGTCGCCTGGACGTGGTGGTCGCGAATGCGGCCATCTGCTCGGCCGCGCCGTGGAACGAAATGACCCCGCAGATCTTCGAGGACACGATCGGCACCAACGTCACGGGAGTGTGGAACACGGTCATGGCCGGTGCGCCGCACCTCGTCGAAGCCGGCGGCGGGTCGATCATCCTGATCAGCTCGGCCGCGGGAATCAAGGTGCAGCCGTTCGCGATTCCGTACACCACGAGCAAGTTCGCGGTGCGGGGGATGGCCAAGGCGTTCGCCGCCGAACTCGCACAGCACCACATCCGGGTCAACAGCGTGCATCCCACGGGTGTCAACACGCCGATGGTGAACGACGGTGCCCTCGGCGGGCAGATCTCGCGTGCGCTGGAGGGCAACACCCGGCTCGGCGCCATGATGATCAACATGATGCCGGTCGACATCGTGCAGCCCGAGGACGTTGCGGACACCGTGCTGTTCCTCGCGTCCGACGAGTCGAAGTACATCACCGCGCACGAACTCGCGCCCGACGCGGGCGTGACGGAGTACTGACCGATCGTTCCCTGCCGGCCGGCTCCCGCGACGATGCGGGGGCCGGCCGGTCGGGTCAGCTCGCGCGGATCTCGGGGCCGCGCAACCGGTTGTCGCAGATCTCGCGGAGTTGCTGCGCGAGGGACGGTGTGAGCTGGCTCCAGCGCGGGCTGTTCAGGATCGCCCGCAGCCGGTGGAAGAAGACGGTGGGGCTGACCCCGAACTCGACGAAGATGTCCTCGTCGGGGCCGCCGTCCCAGTGGCGCCATTTCGTGGCGAACGCGAGTATCGCGGTTTCGTCGGTCATGGGGGTCCCTCCTTCGCGGGGTTAGGGATCGGCCGGGTGCGGGGAACGGGTGTCACCGCACCCGGCCGACGTGTTAAGGGGAGCGCGTCAGCGCAGCTGGTCCTTCATCACCTTGCCGGTGGCGTTGAGGGGAAGGGCGTCGAGGAACTCGACGAATCTCGGAACCTTGAAGCCGGCCATGCGCTCACGGCTCCAGGAGATCAGATCTTCCGCTGCCACAGTCGTTTTCGGTACCACGAAGGCCTTGCCCACCTGCCCCAGACGGTCGTCCGGGACGCCGATGACCGCAACCTGGTCGACGGCCGGATGGGTGAGCAGGAAGCCTTCGATCTCGGCGGGATAGGCATTGAACCCGCCGACGATGAACATGTCCTTCTTGCGGCCGATGATGCGGAGCCGGCCCGTGTCGTCGATCTCCCCGAGATCGCCGGTGTGCAGCCAGCCGTCCGCATCGATCGCCTCGGCGGTGGCACGAGGATCCTCGAAATAGCCCTGCATGACGTTGTATCCGCGCATGAGCACCTCGCCGTCCTCGGCGATGCGCACCTCGATGCCGTCGCACGGCAGGCCGACGGTCGTCGCGATCTGCTCGAAGCTGTCACCGCAGCGCGATGCCGTTGCGGTTCCGCCCTCGCTGAGTCCGTAACCCGTCATGATCGTTTCGAAGGGCAGTTCGTCGCGGATCCGCCGGATCAGTTCGACGGGTATGTCGGCGGATCCGGTCACCGCGGCGCGCAGGGACGACAGGTCGTGTCCTCTCGGCGCGGACAGCAGCGACTGGTAGAGCGTGGGTGGACCGGGGAGCATGGTGACCTTCTCTCGTTCCACCAGTGCCAGTACCTCGTCGATGTCGAGGACCGGCACCGGCAGAACGGTCGCGCCCCGGATCATGGATGCGATCAAACCTGCTTTGTACCCGAACATGTGGAAGAACGGGTTGACGATCAGATACCGGTCGTCTTCGCGCAGGTCGGCCAGATCGCACCACTCCGAGAACATCCGGAGCGTCTGGGCGTGGTTCATCATGACGCCCTTGGGTCGTCCGGTGGTGCCGGACGTGTACATGATGTCCGCGATGTCCTCACCGTCGACCGCGCATTCGTACGGTGCTCCGCCGGAAAGGAACCCGGATTTCAGATCGATCACGGGGATGTCCTCCGGAGCCTGGAAGTCCAGGCCGAGGAACCCCTTCTGGACCAGGACCGCCTTCGCGCCGCTGCGACGGATGATGTCGTCCGCTTCCTGCGTCTTGTACCGGGTGTTGACCGGGACGAGAATGCCTCCTGCGGTGAGGATTCCGAATGCCGCGACGATCCATTCCGCAGAGTTCGGTGCCCAGATCGCGACGCGGTCGCCCTTGTCGATACCGATGGAGGCGAATGCTCCGGCGGCGCGCCGCACCCGGTCGACGAGTTCGGTGAAGGTGATCCGGAGGTCCCCGTCGACGACCGCTTCGGCATCACCGAAGCGGTCGCCGACGCTCAGGACCATCTCGGGGATGGTCCTGAAGGTCATACCCCGAGCAGCCTCGCGAGGTTGCCGCCCATGACCAGCTTCTGGTCCTCGAAGGGCAGATGCTGGATGTGGTCGATGTACGTCGTCGGCTGGGCCAGGCCCTCCGGGTGCGGGTAGTCGGAACCGAACAGCACGCGCTCGGCGCCGATGAGGGCGGTGAGCTTGCTGAAGTCCTCTTCCCAGAACGGGCTGACGTGGATGCTGCGCTTGATCGCCTCGACCGGATCCTGCATGCCGAAGCCCTCGGGTGCCTTCTTGTAGACGTCCCGGAGGGTTTCCAGCACGTGCGGGAGCCAGGAGGCGCCGTTCTCGATGACCGCGATCTTCAGCTCCGGGAAACGGAACAGCGCGCCGTGGCACACCCAGGACGCGACCGCATCCTGGATCGGGCGCCACTCGCTGACCATGCGGAAGGCATTCGTCACGAACGGGAGCATCTCGGAGCCGGTGCCGTCCCATTCCTGGTTGTAGCGGGCGTAGCCGCTGTCCGAGGAGTGCTGGGTGACGAGCACGTCGAGCTCGACGACGCGCTTCCAGAACGGGTCGAACTCGGGCAGGGCGAACGACCGCGGGCCACGGAAGCCGGGGACCGGCGCCGGGCGGACCAGGATGGCCTTCGCGCCGCGCTCGACACACCACTCGAGCTCCTCGATCGCCTTCTCGACGATCGGGAGGCTGATCACCGGAACGGTGAAGATGCGGTCCTTGTAGTTGAATCCCCAGGTCTCGTACAGCCACTCGTTCAGCGAGTGCACGACCGCGTGGATCAGGTCCGGATCGTCACGCATGCGCTCCTCGACGAGGCTCGCGAGGGTCGGGAACATCAGGGTGCGTTCGATCTGGAGCTCGTCCATCAGCTCCAGGCGCGCCGCCGGCTCGCGGAACGCCGGGATCGACTTCATCGACTTGCCGAAGATCTCCCGCTTGCTCTTGCCCTCGGGATTGCCGTTCTTGAAGTAGTCCTCCATCGCGCCCGGTCGCGCGACAACCTCGAAGGTGGGATTGGGGATGTACTCGCTGATCTGGCCGCGGATCGCGATCTTCGTGCGGCCGTCGACCTGCACGTACTTGATCGCGTCCTTGTACTTGTCGGGGAGGAACTTGGTCAGGGCCTCCTCGGTCTCGTACAGGTGGTTGTCAGCGTCGAACAGCTGATACGGCAGCTCTTTCGGTGCCATGGAATCCTCCCTTTCTTTGTATGAGAATCCTATTCTCATTCTTGAGGTGTGGCAATGCCCAGACTCGCGAGGTCCTGTTCACGAGGTCCTCAGGCCCTGGCGCACGAGGTACTTCTGCACCTTCCCGCTCGCGGTGCGCGGAAACTCGTCGACCCGGTGCAACTGTTCGGGCCACTTCTGCTTGGCCATTCCGGAGCGGTCGAAGTGGGCGCGGATCTCGTCCATCGTCGGCATCGTCCCGCCCTCGTGCAGGCGGAGGACGGCGGCGGCGCGTTCGCCGAGGCGGTCGTCCGGCACCGCGACCACCGCGGCCTCGGCGACACCCGGGACCGTGAGCAGCACTTCCTCGACCTCGAGGGCCGCGATGTTCTCGCCGCCGCGAATGATCATGTCGGACTTGCGATCCGTGATCGTCAGATAACCGTCGTCGTCGAGCACCCCGATATCGCCGGTGTGGTACCACCCGTCCTCGTCGAACGCCGCGGCGGTGAGCTCGGGATCGGTGTAACCGATGCACAGGTCCGGTCCGCGGCTGAGGATCTCGCCGTCCTCGGCCAGCCGGATCTCGACGCCCGGCGCCGGCGCGCCGTCGGTGAACAGGCGCTTGTCCTCGGGGGCGGTCGAGAGCGAACTCGTGATCGACGGGTGCTCGCTGCTGCCGTAGGCGCGGAAGACGCAGATGCCCATCTTCGCGAGCCGCGTGGTCACCGTCGCGGGGACGGACGATCCGCCCAGGCCCGCATACCGCATGAACGGCAGGTGCTCGTCGCTGAAATCGGGGTGGTCGATCAGGCTGGTCACGAAGTACGTCGCGCCGCCTCCGACGGTGAGGCCGTCCGACTTCATGAGGGCCAGAGCCTGACCCGGGTCCCACACGTCGGCGAGATTGATGGGCGAACCGTCGAGCACCGGGATGAGGAAGGCGTTGACCATCCCGATGAAATGGCCGACCGGGGCGGCGGTGAGCTGCTTGCCGCGGTCCGCGGGGTAGCGGGCCGAGAGCTGCCGTGTCTCGCAGCCGAGCGTCCGATGGCTGTGGACGACACCCTTGGGTGCTCGCGTGGTGCCGGAGGTGAACGCGATCAGCGCGGCTCCGTCCGGATCCGCCGTGACGATGCCCTCCATGGGTTCGTCGCTCAGCAGGTCGTCGAAATCGCGGCCGACCACGCCGACGATCGGGACGTGCTTGCACAGGTCGGGGTGGAACTCGGCCCGCCCGAACTGCTCGACGGCGATGAACACCTTGGGATTCGTCTGCTCGAGGATGTAGCCGACTTCCTTGCGTCCGTAGAAGTGGACGATCGGGACCACGGTCGCGCCGAGAAAGGACGACGCCCAGAAGACGGCGGCCGCCTCCATCCAGTTGGGCAACTGGAAGGCGATCACATCACCGGGGCCGACGCCGCGAGCCCGCAGTCCGCCTGCCAGCCGGCGCGCGACCAGTTCGACGTCCCGCAGCGTTCCCGACCACGGCCGCACGGCCGAGTGGACCCGGAACTCGACATCGGGTGCCGCGGCGAGACCTCGGCCGAGCATGTCCCCGAGCGTGTCGTTCGTCCACCACCCCTCCTGTTCGTAGCGCGTGACCAGTTCGGTGGGGATATGCCGCATGCGAGAGCTCCAATGCCCGGGGACAGGGCCGCGCCGAGGGCTGTACGGAGCCTCGGCGGGCGTCGGTCCGATCGATTTTCAGCTGTGCGAGCATGTTATTCTCCGAAAATCAGAATGCCAATATCGCAACGGAGAGCAGCGCATGGTCGATCTCGAGCTTGAACAGGGCCTGGCGGTCATCACCATCGACCGGCCGGAGGCACGCAACGCGATCGCGCCGGAGACGATGGAACAGCTGGAGAAAGCCCTCGACGAGGCCGAGGGCGCGAAGGCGCTCGTGATCCGCGGGGGTGGCGACCGCGCGTTCGTCTCCGGCGGGGACCTCAAGGAGCTGAGCAAGCTCCGGACCGTGGAGCAGGCGGCCGAGATGGCCCGGCAGATGCGGACGGTGTGCGATCGGATCGCGACCTTCCCTGCCCCGGTCGTCGCCGCGCTCAACGGTCACGCGCTCGGCGGTGGCGCCGAGGTGGCGGTGGCCGCCGACATTCGGATCGCGGCCGACGACATCAAGATCGGCTTCAATCAGGTGTCGCTCGCGATCATGCCCGCGTGGGGCGGCGCCGAGCGGCTCTCCGCGTTGGTCGGCCGCGGGCGAGCGCTCATGCTGGCCGGCTCGGGCGCCGTGCTCGACGCCTTCGAGGCCGAGCGGCTCGGTCTGCTGGACCGGGTGCTGCCGCGCGCGGCGTTCGAAGAGGGCTGGCGTTCGCTCGCCCGCGCGCTCGCCAACGACCCGGCGGGGGAGATCAAGCGGGTGCTGGCCGGGGTGTCGGCGGAGGAGGCGATCTCCGCCTTCGCACACCTGTGGGTGAAGGACGAGCACTGGGCGGCTGCCGACAAGGTTCTGAATCGGAGCAAGTGAGCAGATGTCGACTGCTTCGGGACGAAAGGCTCGAAATCGGCCGTAATGAGGCTGTGACGTCGACCACATCTACGGTCGATCTCGTGTTGCTTCTGTGACTCGTAGGGGACAAGTGTGACCGACGTGGCGTCAAACTTGGGGTAAATCGGACTCTGAAACTCGTTGCTGTCAAGCGCGCCACGCCGAAAACGCAGGAGTCGTTGTAGCCTGTGACGAAACCGTGATCTGTTTGTTACCAGATCGGCGTTCGACACAAGGAATCCGTTTTGCGTTACATCCCGAGCAACAACCAGTCCTGCACCGCCCGTTCCCGGAAGGGCCGAGTCGCCGGTGGGCTCGTCGCGATACCGCTGGCCGTCGGTGCCTTCCTCGGCGCCGGGACCGTCGCGGCGAACGCAACCCCGAAGGCCGCGTCCGTCGAAGCTGCGGGATGGAGCCCGACGGCTGCAGCGAGCGTCACCGCACCGCAGGTGCTCGCCGTGCCCCGCACCGATCTGTCCGTCTACGTCGAGCAGCTCGGGCAGGCCGCGCAGCGCGAAGCCGAGCGCCTCGCCCAGGAGAAGGCCGAAGCCGAGCGCATCGCCCGCGAGGAAGCGGAACGCCACGCGCGGGAAGAGGCCGAACGCATCGCCCGCGAGGAGGCCGCGCGTCGTCCGGCAGTGTCCTTCCCGGCCGACGGCACCTTCACGTCCGGCTTCGGCCCCCGCTGGGGAACCAACCACAACGGTGTCGACATCGCCAACGCGATCGGAACCCCGATCCGGGCCGTCACCGACGGCACCGTGATCGAGAGCGGCCCCGCGTCCGGCTTCGGACTGTGGGTGCGCGTCCAGCAGGACGACGGCACGATCGGCGTCTACGGCCACATCGACCAGTCGCTCGTCCGGGCCGGGCAGCCGGTCCGCGCCGGCGAGCAGATCGCCACCATGGGCAACCGCGGCCAGTCCACCGGCCCGCACCTGCACTACGAGGTGTGGCAGGCCAACGGCACCAAGATCGACCCCGCGCCGTGGCTCGCTGCACGCGGAATCCCGATCCCCGGAGCGAATCGCGGCTGAGCGTCGCACCATGATCCCGTGTTCGCGGTAATGCGAATCCACGGACCGGACAGACGACGACCGCCCCTCCACAACAGGAGGGGCGGTCGTCGTTCGTATGTCACCAGATCTTCACGCGCGCTTCCGGTTCCAGATACAGCGCGTCTCCCGGATTCACGTCGAACGCCTCGTAGAAGGCGTCGATGTTCCGCACCACGCCGTTGCACCGGAATTCCGGCGGCGAGTGCGGGTCGACGGCGAGCCGGCGGATCGCCTCCTCGTTGCGAACCTTGGTGCGCCACACCTGGGCCCACCCGAAGAACACCCGCTGGAGACCGGTCAGTCCGTCGATCATCGGCGCCGGTTCGCCGTCCAACGCGATCTCGTAGGCCTTCAAGGCGATCGACAGACCGCCCAGGTCGCCGATGTTCTCGCCGATCGTGAAGCTGCCGTTGACCCGCTGTCCCGGAAGGGCTTTCGGCTCGAACTCGTCGTACTGCGCGATCAACGCGGCGGTCCGCTTCCCGAATTCCTCACGATCCGAATCGGTCCACCAGTTCTCGAGGTTGCCGTCGCCGTCGTACTTGGCGCCCTGATCGTCGAAGCCGTGGCCGATCTCGTGACCGATGACCGCGCCGATCCCGCCGTAGTTGGCGGCGTCGTCCGCGTGCAGGTCGAAGAACGGCGGCTGCAGGATCGCGGCGGGGAACACGATCTCGTTCATTCCTGGGTTGTAGTACGCGTTGACGGTCTGCGGCGTCATGAACCACTCGTTGCGGTCCACCGGGCCACCGAGTTTCGCGAGATCCCGGTCGTACTCGGCGGCGTAACCGCTGCGGTAGTTCCCGACGAGATCGGTGGGGTCGATGGTGACGGCCGAATAGTCGCGCCAGACGTCCGGGTAGCCGATCTTGGGCGTGAACTTGTCGAGCTTCTTCAGTGCGGCGGTCCGCGTCTCGGGGCTCATCCACTCGAGATCGGTGATGCTGCGCCGGTACGCCTCCTGCAGGTTCTCCACGAGCACCTGCATGCGTGCCTTCGCCTCGGCCGGGAAGTGCCGCTCGACGTACAGCTTGCCGACGGCCTCGCCGAGCAGATCCTGCACGAGCGAGACGCCGCGCTTCCAGCGTTCGCGGTTCTCCTGCGCGCCGGTCATGGTGCGTCCGGAGAACGCGAAGTTCTCGTCCACCAGCGCTTCGGTGAGATAGGGGGCCCGGGCCCGCAGCACCTTCCAGGTCGCCCAGGTCTTCCAGTCGTCGAGCGACTCCTCGGTCCACACCCGGGTGAACACGTCCAGGAAGCTCGGCTGCCGGACCACGATCTCGGCCCACTGCGCGGGCGTCGAACCGAGGCCGGCGATCCAGCCGGACCAGTCGAAACCGGCGTGCTCGGTGAGCAGCGCGTCGAGCGTGGTCAGGTTGTACGTCAGGTCGGCATCGCGGCGCTTGACGACGTCCCAGTGCCCGCCGGCGAGCTTCGTCTCGAGTGCGAGAACCCGCTGCGGATCGTGGTCCAGACCGGCGAGCGCGAACATGCGGCCGATGTGGGCGACGTATTCGTCGCGGATCTCGGCGTAGCGGTCCTCGCGGTAGTAGGACTCGTCGGGCAGCCCGATGCCGGACTGGGCGACGTGCATGAGATAGCGCTCGGAATTCTTCGAGTCGGTGTCGACGTAGTGTCCGACGGCGCCGCCCACACCGACCCGCTGCAACTGTCCGAGGACCGCGGCCAGGGCCGCCCGGTCCGCCGCGCCGGTGATCGCGTCGAGTTCGGTGGCGATCGGGGTGAGGCCCAGCGCCTCGATTCGCTCGGTGTCCATGAAGCTGGTGAACAGGTCGCCGATCTTCCGGGCGTCGGTACCGGCCGGGGCATCGGATGCGGCGGCCTCCTCGATGATCGTCCGCACGTCGACCTCGGCCTTGTCGGCGAGCGTGCGGAAGGCGCCGTCGAGCGCGCGATCGGCGGGGATCTCGTGGGTGGCGAGCCAACGGCCGTTGACGTGCTCGAACAGGTCGTCCTGGGCGCGGGTGCCCTCGTCGACGTGGCTGAGGTCGATGCCGGAGTGCCGTGCCTCCGAGTGCTGGGCGATGCTCATGAGCTTCATCCTTACACCGAAATGCGGACCGGTGCAGACGGGTGCTGTCACAACCGGCGGCTGTTGATGCACCGAAGGCGCCGATGGCGGTTGCATACCGGTCGTACGATCGTGGACGGGCCATCGACACGAGCAGGATCTGGAGAGCACGGCCATGACCGCGGATGCAGTACCGTCGACGGAGATGATCGTCGATCCCCGATTCCTGCAGGTCGCCGATCGATTCTTCCGGATGTTCCGTACACGGCCGCAGGGCGGTGGCGCCCTGGCCGTCTATCTGTACGGGGAGCCGGTCCTCGACATCTGGGCCGGGTGGGCGAGCCGCGACCGCCGGTGGGCGCACGACACGATTGCGTTGTCCTTCTCTACCGGCAAGGGCGTGGCCAGCACGGTGCTGCACCGCCTCGCCGAACGCGGCCTCGTGAAATACGACGACCCGGTCGCCACGTACTGGCCGGAGTTCGGTGCCGCCGGCAAGGAAACGATCACGATCCGCGAACTGATGTCGCACCGTGCGGGGCTGCACCGCGTTCGCGGACTCGTGCCCGGACCCCTCGACCTGCTGGATTCGGAGGCCGTCGCGAAGGCGCTCGCCGCCACCCCACCCGACCGGCGCAGACTGTCCGGGCCCGGATATCACGCGGTCACCTACGGCAACCTCGTCGCGGAGATCGCCTGCCGCGTCACGAATCGGACATTCCCGGAACTGGTGGAGCAGGAACTCGCCGGACCGCTGGGCCTGCGCGAATTCTGGTTCCGGGTTCCGCAGAGCGAACGGCGCCGCCTGGCCCCGGTGTTCCCCAAGGTGAACCCGCTGCCCTCGTCGTGGAGCACCACCGCAAGGGTGATGTCGCGGATGCCGGGAATCCGGGGCATCGCGGAAGCGGGCATGGCAGAAGGCTTCGACGAGTTGATGCGCAGCCCGTCGGCGCACGACGCCGTGATGCCCGGCTGGAACGGTGTGTTCAGTGCCCGCGCGCTCGCCCGCATGTACGGCGCGCTCGCGAACGGCGGTGCGCTCGAAGGGGTTCGGCTTCTCAAGGAAGACACGATCGAACAGATCGTCGAGGTGCAGACGCGTCGTCGCGACTACGTGCTCGGCATCCGGCCGAACTGGCGGCTCGGCTATCACCCGGGCTGGGTTGCCTTGCGGGAGCAGCCTTTACGATCCGTCGGGCACTACGGTTTCGGTGGGTCGGGCGCGTTCGCGGACCCCGACACCGGTTTGTCCGTCGCATTCGTCACGAACCGGCTCGGCAGCAACCTCACGACGACGATCTCCGACGCGCGATTCCCGCGACTCGGCGCCGAGGCGGTGTCGATCGCGCGGCGCGTCGCCTGACTGCCGACGCGCCGCGCGATCCGACGAATCAGGTATCGATACCGAGATTGACGGCAGCGAGGATCCGGTCCGGCTGCTGCGACACGGTCGTCATGCCGGACTCGTCGAAGATGTTGTCGTTGTCGTTGCGGGTGTCGCGCCCGGTGTGGTCGGTGTACGGGTCGACGGTGGAGAAGATCTCGTCGTTGAGCGCATCGTCGAAGTACAACTGCGTGGTGAGCACGGTCGACTTGTCGATGTGAACCTTGACATGAATGTGCACCGTGCGCCCCACGTACCAGCCCGGGAAGATGGTCGTGAAGTACGCGATGCCGTCGGCATCGGTCACCTGGGCGCCCCGCAGATAGGTGCCGTCGTCGGTCGTCGTGGCTTCCTGGTCGCCGACGCTGTACGAACCGTCCGAGGTCTCTCCCGAACCTTCCGTGCCACCGGGTCCACCGTTCGGTGGGGTCATGCCTTCCGGTGGTTCCATGCCTTCCGGGAACTCCATGCCCTCGGGTGGAGCCATCCCACCCGGTCCGCCCGGTCCGCCGGGACCACCCGGTCCACCGGGCGGCGGTGTGCCGCCGGGGCCTCCCGGACCCTGCCCGCCGCCCTGGTTGGCTGCGATCGACCCGGATTCGAAGCCCGAATACCCGCCACCGGCGTCGCAGTGCCAGATCTCGACGACCGCGTTCGCGACCGCGCTCGCGGAGCCGTCGGCGCTGCAGTTCTGCAGGTCCTGCACGCGGAGCGCGAGCTGCAGTTCCAGGCCGGGACGGTCCTCCCGGATGTCACGGCGGATGGAGTCGACGTCGAACCAGTACGGACCCTGCGTCTCCTCGCTGGTCATCACGCAGTTCGGGGCCTGGTCGAGGAGCGCTCTGAGCTGTTCCTCGATGCTGCCCGAGGCGGCCGCGGTCGCGTCCGTCGTCGCGGAGCCGGCCGTGGTCGTCGCGGTGCTGCTGCCGTTGTCGATGCCGCACGCGACCGCGAGCAGGCCGCCGAGGCTGATGGTTCCGCCGAGCGCCAGTGCCCGACGGCGGCTCACCCGTCTGCGGCTGAGCTCCACGTCTTTGTTCACGCTTCCTCCCGATATCGAAATCTCGACTCCATCGTGGCGCGCGGTCCTGGACGCCGGTCGTGAGATTCCTGGGAGGTTCCTGTGTGCGGGTTTCAGTCGGAGCTTGCGGCGAACAGTTGAGCGTTCGCGTGGGCACGGAAGAACACCGTGCCGTCCTCACCGGTCAGCCGCGCTTCGATCGTGGCCAGCCGGCGCCCGGCCCGGACCACCTCGGCCTGGGCAAGGACGTCGGGTCCCGGAGCGTCGGGGGAGCGCAGATAGTCGATACCGAGGTTGAGGATCCGGTACTGCCCGCCCTGTTCGGGAAGGGTCTGGGCGGCGAGTCCGGTGATCGTGTCGGCGATGGACACGAGCACGCCGCCGTGGATCGAGCCGTACCGGTTGGCCATCCACTCGGCCGGGGTGACGAGGGCGTCGACGCGTCCGCGCTCGGATTGCTGCACGCGTAGGCCGAGCAGTGCGGCCAGCGGTCCCCGGGCGATCGTGCCGTCGGCGATGCCCTCGACGATGCCGAGCCCGGACCGCCCGGCGAGGGACTCCGGACCGTCCCACGGCTCGGGTTCCGGCATGCTCTGTGCGACTGCCGTGGGCGGTGCCTCCGGATCGTCGATGCTTGCGCGTCCGACCGCCATGGCCCGGCCGACGACGTGCGCGACGAGACTGCCCGATTCGTCCACGATCTCGGCCGCGGCCAGCGACGTTGCGTCGTCGGTGTGCAGGGCCCGGCCGGTCCCGACGATCGTGCCGCCGGCGGGGAACGGGTTCGCCGCCGACACACTCAACTGTGCGAGGACGGTACCGACCGGCTCGCCCGCCCGATCCCGCAGCGCGGCGGCGGCCGGGGCACCCACCACGACGTCGGTGAACACACCCAGCGACCCGATCGTGATTTCACCGCGATGATCGAGCAGTCGCGGGCCGAGCGTCTGGACGATCCGCATGGGATCGGATGAGAAGCCTTCCCGCGTGATGCCCAGGACGGTCACGGGCCGGTCGATCGGAAGGGTCTGGGTGCTGATGCTCACCCGTTCTCTCTATCACGGGTGAGCGGTGAGGGCTGGGTGGCGGCCCTCAGCGACCGATCGTCGCGTGCATCTCCCAGACGAGGACCTCGGCTCCGGTGGTGGTGCTCAGACGCTGCCCGCCGGAGTTCGTCAGCCGCACCGCGTCGCCCTCGGTGAGCGGACCGACACCCTCGAGCTCGGCGCTGCCCTCGGCGACGAAGACGTGCAGATACGGCGCCTCGGGCAGGGTCACCGCCTTGTCCGGCTGCAGTCGCGCGACCGACAGGCGCGCGTACTTGTTGTGGATCCGGATCGCCGCGTGGTCGCGGTCCTTCGCCATCCCGGACGCGACGGGCACCAGACCGCCGCGCATCAGTTCGTCGTCGATCTCGAGCTGCTCGTAGCCGGGGGTGATGCCGGCCTCGTCGGGCATCACCCACATCTGGACGAACCGCACGGGTGTCGCGTGTTCGGCGGCGTGCGTGCCGGAGACGCCGTCGAGACGCCACGAGTCGTTCTTCTCCGAATGCAGGATCCCGGTGCCGGCGCTCATCCGCTGGGCCAGGCCGGGATAGATGACGCCGGAGTGGCCGATCGAATCCTGGTGCACCAGGCTGCCGCGTAGCACCCACGTCACGATCTCCATGTCGCGATGCGGGTGGGTGTCGAAACCCTTTCCGGCCGTGACGATGTCGTCGTTGTTGACGAGGAGCAGACCGTGGTGGGTGTTGTCCGGATCGTAGTGATGGCCGAACGAGAAGGAGTGCTTCGAATCCAGCCAGTCGATCTTCGTCTTCATCCGATCGGCTGCTCGGCGGACGTCGATCAGCGGGGTCTGGGACATGGTGTTCCTCTCGGGGTGCGAGCTTCAGCGTAATTACTAGTGCTGCTCGTGTTCGGCGGGGATCGAACCGAGGCGGCCCGCCTGGTAGTCCTCGAAGGCCTGGATGATCTCGGCCTTCGTGTTCATGACGAACGGCCCGTACATCGCGACCGGCTCGCGGATGGGCTTGCCTCCCAGGAGGAACACCTCGAGGGAATGGGTGCGGGAATCCTGGGTCGCGGAAGCGGTCAGCGTGATCGAGTCGCCCTTCGGGCCGAACACCACGGTCTGACCGGTGCGAGCCGGTGCCTGCTCGGCGCCGACGGTGCCGTCGCCGGCCAGGATGTAGGCGAGCGCGTTGTACTCGGGGTTCCACGGCAGCGTCACCGAGGCGCCCGGCGCGATCGTGAGGTGGGCGAGTGCGATCGGGGTGTGGGTGACACCCGGACCGTGCACGCCGCCGATCTCACCGGCGACCACGCGGATCAACGTGCCGCCGTCGGGCGACGACGCCAGTGCCACGTTGCTGCCGGCGATGTCCTGGTAGCGGGGCTGGGCCATCTTGTTGTCGCGCGGCAAATTGACCCACAGCTGCACCCCATGGAACAAACCACCGCTCACGACCACGTGCTCGGGCGGCGCCTCGATATGCAGGATGCCGGCGCCGGCCGTCATCCACTGGGTGTCACCACCGGTGATCGTGCCGCCACCGCCGTTCGAGTCCTTGTGCTCGAGGATGCCGTCGATCATGTATGTCACGGTCTCGAAGCCGCGGTGCGGATGCCAAGGGGTCCCTTTCGGCTCGCCCGGCGCGTACTCGACCTCGCCCATCTGGTCCATGTGGATGAACGGATCGAGGAAACGCTGGTCGATCCCCGCGAACGCGCGGCGGACCGGGAAGCCCTCGCCCTCGAAGCCGACGGGAGCGGTACGCACCCCGAGCACCGGGCGCGCGGGACGATCGGGTGCCGGGGCCTCGATCCGGGGCAGGGTCAGGATGTTGTCGACGGTGACCGCAGGCATTGCGGGCTCCTCCCGAAGTAATTGACTGTGCAACTACTCTAACCCGGGCGGTCGCCGGAATGTTCCCGGGCCGTGTGCGATGAGTTTCTCCGCGCCGGCGAGTCGATCCCTGTGACCGCACCGACCGGCCCCAGCGCGGCCGTGAACCTCAGGAGCCCACATGTCCCGCATGCTCTTCGCCAACCTCCCCGTCAAGGACGTCGCCGCGACGCGCGCCTTCTTCGACACTCTCGGCTTCACGTTCAACGAGATGTTCTGTGACGCGAACACCGCGTGCATGGAGATCAACGAGCAGACCTACATCATGTTCCTCGAGGAACCGCGGTTCCGGAACTTCATCAACGACGACATCTGCGACACCGGCAAGGCCCGCGAGGTGCTGCTCGCCGTCTCCGCCGACAGCCGCGACGACGTCGACCGCCTCGTCGACGCCGCGATCGCCGCCGGGGGAACCGACTGGACCACGCCGGGGTCGGCGGAGATGAACGTCGATTTCATGTACGGCCGGGCGTTCCGCGACCTCGACAACCACGTGTGGGAGGTGTCGTGGATGGACGTCGAAGCGGCGGCAGCGGCGATGGGGCCGCAGGCGGAAGGCGCCGCGCAGTCCTAGGCGGTTGATCGCTGGACGGGGCTGCCAAGGGTTCGGTTCTTCCGGATCCGGGTGGCTTCGTCGGCGGGTTCGGGGCCTTCGATTACTCGCGTCGGTATTTTGCCCGGGTGCCACCTCGGCGTCGGGCCGATTGTTCGATGTCGACGCGGCTTGTCACGAATGACTTTCCCGACTTCGGAAAATTACGTGCAATTTGTAGGTACTGGAGAACTCGCAGGAAATATCCGATCGCGACGACCTCGTTCCGGGCATTGCCGCAGGTGGCACCGGGTGCATCAATGAAGTTGGACGACTGTCCGAGTGGCCGAGGCGGGTCGTTGTCATGCAGAAAGAACGTCCACGCGAGTTGACGTGATTCACATCACATCGTTTGTGGAGTGATTTGCGGTTATTTCGTTTGATGCCGCCGTTCGGGCAGGGGAATCTTGCCGACGGCCGCTCGGGAGCAGAAGGGGTTCGGAAGGTTTGTGCGCTGAAGCTGTGGCCGATGTCGCCGATCGATTCGCTGTCCGTCCCGGGAGCATCGTCCGTGCCGCAAGCACCGTAGAACCGTCCGATGTACGTCGCACGACCGGCGGTGTTCGCCCTGGCGGCGCCTCGGGCCGCGACGGCAACCGGTCACGGGCTCGATCCGAAGCCGGACGGCTTGGATCGGGTGCACGTGCCGGCACCGTCGCCGCCGCGTGTGTGGTCGTTCCCTCCTGGGCCGTCACCGGATCGATGGGCGTGGCTCTCGCAGCGACGCTGGCGATCCTGTTCACGGTCGCCACCGCCTGGATCATGATCTGACCCAACAGTTTTCACCTACACAGAATTCCAACGAGAACCGAGAAAGCAGGAATCTGCACAATGACCATCGCCACCGGCTCCAGGACGTCCTCGACGACCGGCAGCATCGCCCGTCCGGGTGCCATCAGCACCGCGGAAATCAAGGCGCGAATCGCGGCCATGTTCGGTGACACCGACGCGGAGGACTCGGATGGACGCCGCTCTCGTTCGAGGACGACGCGCTGATCTGTGCCGCACCAGGCTTTCTCGCCTCAGTCACTTTTCGTCGAAGGAGTGCCCGTGAACCTCAATGTCGCCTCGCTGCTGCTCGTTCTTGCCGGAGGTATCGGCAGCACCGTGACACTGCAGGCTGCCCTGAACCGTCGCGGCCGTCGGCGCCGCCCGACTCCGGGCGCTCTGTTCCACTACAACGGCTGATGTCGGACTTGACCACCGGAGTCACGGCGTTCACACGGACCCTTACCGGGTGACCTCGCGCCGGTCGTCGGCAAGCCGTCGCGTGCGGCCGGCCCGGTCGAGGTGGTCGAGCAGCGGGAGCACCACCCGTCGACTCGTCTTCAGCCGTTCGCGCGCAGCACTGGTCGTGAACGGTTGCTCCAGTTCGCGGAGCCGTGCTACCGCTTCGTCGGCCGCGTCGGGGAGCAGGACGATCCCCGGGCCGACCCGCCACAGCTGCCCGCTGCGGTCGGCAGCGCCCAGTGCCCGGTCATCGAGGCCGAGCTCGCGGAGCCGGTCGGCGGTCGGGGCGGCGAACGGAGCTGCGAGAAGCTCGCGACGTACCACGTCGACGGCCTTCCGGACGTCGTTCGGCAGTGCGTCGGTCCCGGGATCGACGACCCGCCCTCCGGCCACTCGCAAGGGCGGGCGCACCAGTGCCCGGATCAGGTCCGGCGAGGGGAGCCGAAGCTGGGAGGCCAGGACCCCCAGCGGGACTGCGGGATCCAGCGGATGCGCGCGAGCGTGCTCCTCGACCAGTGCGGGCAGCCGGTCACCGACCGCCTCCGCGAAGGCCGGTGAGACGAGCCACGGCCCGACGGTCAGGTGGTCGCCCTCCTCGTAGGGAATACCCAACCGGCGCAACCGCTCCCGGTGCAGGATCCCGCGGCGGCCGAGTTCGTCGGCCAGCCGTGGAACACCGTCGGCACTCGCGAGTTGGAGGGCGCGGTGTTTCGCGGCGCCGCGGCGCCGGAATCGCGGCGGGTCCGGATCGAGTACGTCGACGCGCCAGATCGTCCGGCGGCCCGGGTCGCGCAGCAGAGCGCGATCACCGATTCGTAGGGGCAGCGGGCGGGCGAGGGTGAGCCGGACGAGATCGTCTCCGAACGGCCGGCAGTGGACGTCGACGTCCGCCGCCCCCACGTGCAGTACGGGACAGGACGGGGGTCGGTCCGCGCCGGTGAGCCGGACGTCCACCACGGAGGTGTGATGCCATGCGCCGGGTGTCACGAGCACACTGCCCCGGGTCACGTCGTCGATTGGGCCGGTGAGATTGAGCGCGACCCTGGCCACGCCGCTCACCGCCGCCCGGTCGCGCCCGAGCGCCTGGATGCCGCGCACCCGCAGCGGTGTTTCGCCCAGGGCCAGGGTGTCGCCGGTCCGGACCGTCCCGGCGGTCAGCGTGCCGGTGACGACGGTCCCGGCCCCGCGCACGGTGAACCGGCGGTCCACCCAGAGCCGGACGTCGGCGTCCGGGTCCGGGTCCGGCAGGCCGGCGACCATCGTCGTCAAGGCGGCGCGGAGATCGTCGAGGCCCGCTCCGGTACGGCCGCTGACAATGACGACGGGAGCCCCCGTCAGACCGGTGCGGGCGACCTCCGCGGCGGCTCGTGCGGCGGCCGCGCCGGGGTCGGCGAGATCGGCTCGGGTCACCGCGACGACCGCGTGCCGCACGCCGAGCGCGTCGAGCGCGGCCAGGTGTTCGGCGGCCTGCGGCATCCACGGGTCGTCGGCGGCCACCACGAGCAAGGCGGCGGGGACCGGTCCCACCCCGGCGAGCATCGTGGTCAGGAATCGTTCGTGTCCGGGAACGTCGACGAAGGCAACCTCTCCCACCTCCGGCCAGGAGGTCCAGCAGTAGCCCAGCTCGATGGTCAGTCCTCGCCGCCGTTCCTCGGCCAGCCGATCGGGGTCGGTCCCGGTCAGCGCCTCGACCAGCGTGGACTTGCCGTGGTCGACGTGGCCGGCGGTCGCGACGACGTGCATCAGCGTTCCTCGCGACCGGCGGCGCGCGTGACGGCCTCGATCAGGACACCGTCTTCGTCGGGGGCGACCGCCAGCAGGTCGAGCAGCAGTCGGCCGCACTCGAGGCGGCCGACCACCGGGGGATCGCCGCGACGCAAGGGACCGGCGAGGCGCTCGGGCAGAGCGATCGCGACACTGGGCAGGATCACGTCGGGAGCGCCGCCGCCGCCCACGACGCCGTCGGCGTCGACCGATTCGGGCTCCAACCAGGCCGGGAGCGCGGCGCAGATCGTCCGGGCCCGGATACGGAGGTCGTCCGTGCGACCGGTCAGTGCGGCCGGCACCGGAGGAGTCGGCCCGGTCAGCGTCGCCTCGAGCGCCGCCAGGGTGAGTTTGTCGACGCGCAGCGCGCGGGCGAACGGGTCGCGTCGCAACCGCTCCACCAGCCGGGCCTCCCCGAGCATCAGGCCGGCCTGTGGACCACCCAGCAGCTTGTCGCCGGAGGCGGTCACGAGGTCGGCGCCGTCGCGCAGCACACTCGTGGCGTCGGGCTCGTTCGGCAGGCGCGGATGAGGGGCCAGCAGTCCCGACCCGATGTCGACCACGACCGGAGCGCCCAGTTCCTTCAGCTCCCGGACCGATACCGACGACGTGAAGCCACTGACCGTGAAGTTCGAGGGGTGCACCTTGAGGACGAATGCGGTGTCGGAGTCGATCGCCGCGGCATAGTCGCTCGGACGCACTCGATTGGTGGTACCGACCTCCCGCAACCTGGCCCCCACCGACTCCAGCAACTCGGGAATCCGGAAGCCGTCGCCGATCTCGACCAGCTCGCCGCGCGCGATGACGATCGAGCGACCACCACGCGCGAGCACCCGGGTGACCAATGCGAGGGCGGCCGCGCCGTTGTTGACCAGGTGGACGGCGCCGGCGTCGGGCACCTGCGCGGCGAGTGCCTCGAGCGCGCCGCGCCCACGTCGGCCGCGCCGGCCGGTGTCCAGATCCAGCTCGACGTCGGTCGCGCCCGCCGCCGTGCTCACGGCGTCCACCGCCGCCCGGGAAAGAGGTGCGCGGCCGAGGTTGGTGTGTACCAGCACGCCGGTGGCGTTGACTACGCGCCGAAGGGTGGTCGCCCGGGCGGGCAGCGACGCGACCGCCTCGTCGGCGACGTCCGCCGGACCGATCTCACCCGCGCGGCACCGCTGCTGGGCCGCCGCCACCGCCTCCTTGACCAGGCGGGCGCCGAGCCGATCGCGGGCCTCACGCAGCCGTGGGTCCGCGAGGATCTGGTCGGTGCGGGGAGTGTCCCGTCTCGGATCCGGCACGCGCCTCCTCGTCCCCGGAGTGACCGATCTGGCGGAGGCGGACGGGAATCGAACCCGCCTGACCCAGATGCTGGGCCACAACGGTTTTGAAGACCGCGTCCGTCACCAGACGAGAACCGCCTCCGCGCCCACCTTAACCGGAAGTCACGCCCGAGGTCGCGGCTCGGCCGTATGTTGGCGCCATGACCGCACACGTCGATCAGCCCGGTCGCGCCTACCGGCTCACCCAGTACGCGGCCGGTGGCGGCTGCGCCTGCAAGGTCCCGCCCGGCGAGCTCGAACGCGTGCTCGGCGGCCTGCCGGGAGGCCGCGCGGCGGGGGAGCTGCTGGTCGGTGTGGAGAACGGTGACGACGGTGCCGCGGTCCGGATCGACTCGGCGCCCGACGGGAGCGGCCGGGCTCTGATCGTGACCGCCGACTTCTTCACCCCGGTCGTCGACGACCCCTACGACTGGGGGCGGATCGCCGCCACCAACGCGATGTCCGACGTATACGCGATGGGCGGCACGCCCGTGGTTGCCGTGAACCTGCTCGGCTGGCCGCGGGAGATCATCCCGTTCGAGCTGGCCGCCGAGGTGATGCGGGGCGGTGCCGACGTATGCGCCGAGGCCGGCGCCTACCTCGCCGGCGGGCACAGTATCGACGACCGGGAGCCGAAGTACGGGCTCGCAGTTACCGGGCTCGGAGATCCGGATCGATTGCTGCGCAACGACTCTGCCGAACCCGGCCTACCGCTCACCCTCACCAAGCCTCTCGGTCTCGGCATCCTCAACAATCGCCACAAGTCGACCGGCGAGTGGTTCGAGGAGGCGATCGCGGTGATGACGACCCTCAACCGTGACGCGGCGCGGCTCGCCCACGAAGCAGGGGTCCGTGCCGCCACCGACGTGACGGGATTCGGTCTGCTCGGGCACCTGATGAAGATGATGCGGGCCAGCGGGACGACTGCGGTGATCGACGCCGCGAGAGTGCCCTATGTCGGCGGGGCGAGGGAATCGCTTGCCGAGGGGTTCGTGCCGGGCGGGAGCCGGCGCAACCTCGAGTGGGTCCGCGACCACGTGGAGTCCGCGGTGGACGACGACGAGCTGCTTCTGCTCGCCGACGCACAGACGTCCGGCGGCCTCCTGGTCGTAGGGGAGTTGCCGGGCCACCCGGTGATCGGCGAGGTGGTTCCGGCGGCGGCGCACGCGATTCGGGTGCGCTGAGACCGTGCATGCCGGTGGACGACCCGAACGGCCTGACCTAGGCTCGGAACACGCGGCACGACGCTGTGCCGGCGGGCGGCACCGCACACCTGGAGGCCCGATGGCGGAGAAGAGATCCTCCCTGCCCTGGCCCGTGCTGCGCCAACTCGTCGGCAAGGATCCGCTCGGGCGCGGGAAGGCAGTCCGCTCCCGGCGTACCGACGCAGTCGAACCGCGTACCTCGACCGCCGATCGTGTCGCGCGCAGTGTGTGTCCCTACTGTGCCGTCGGATGTGGACAGCGGATCTTCGTCAAGGACGAGCGGATCGTCCAAATCGAGGGGGACCCAGACAGCCCGGTCAACCGCGGTCGGCTCTGCCCCAAGGGCTCGGCGAGCAAGAATCTCGTCACCAGCGATCTGCGCGAGACCCGGGTCCGGTATCGGCGCCCCTACGGCACCGAATGGGAGGACCTCGACCTCGATACCGCCATGGAGATGGTCGTCGACCGCGTGCTGCGGACCCGGCGCGATACCTGGCAGGAACTCGACGAGAAGGGCCGCCGTGTCCGGCGCACGATGGGCATCGCCAGTCTCGGCGGCGCGACGCTGGACAACGAGGAGAACTACCTCATCAAGAAGCTGTTCACGGCGATGGGGGCGGTCCAGATCGAGAACCAGGCCCGCATATGACACTCCGCCACCGTCCCCGGTCTGGGGACCAGCTTCGGGCGCGGCGGCGCCACCGGTTACACAGCCGACCTGGCCAACGCTGACTGCATCGTCATCCAGGGCTCCAACATGGCCGAGGCCCACCCGGTGGGCTTCCAGTGGGTCGTGGAGGCCCAGAAGCGTGGCGCACGCGTCATCCACGTGGATCCCCGATTCACCCGCACCAGCGCTGTCGCGGACAAACACGTGCCCATCCGGGTCGGCAGCGACATCGCTTTCCTCGGCGGCATCGTCAACTACGTGCTGAGCAACGAGCTGGACTTCCGCGAGTACGTCGTCAACTACACCAACGCCCCTGTGCTCGTCAGCGACAAGTTCGTTGACACCGACGACCTCGACGGGCTCTTCTCGGGCTTCGACCCCAAGTCCCGGACGTACGACCCGACCAGCTGGCAGTACGACGTGGAGGACGAGCCGGGCGATCTGCACCGGTCCCAGGCCGCGGACTCCGCGGAGCACGCGAAGCATCGGGATACCGCCGCGGGTCTGCAGCACGAGGCGCACGGCATCCCGATCGCCGGGCATCCCAGGCGCGACGAGACCCTGCAGCACCCGCGCTGCGTCTATCAGGTGCTCAAACGGCACTTCGCCCGCTACACCCCCGAGGTGGTCGAGCAGGTGTGCGGCGTCTCGCAGGAGGATTTCCTCGACGTCTGCCGGGCGTGGACGGAGAACTCCGGGCGGGAGCGGACGACCGCCCTCGTCTACAGCGTGGGCTGGACCCAGCACAGCGTGGGCGTGCAGTACATCCGCACCGGCGCGATCCTGCAGCTGCTGCTGGGCAACATGGGCCGCCCCGGTGGGGGCATCATGGCCCTCCGCGGGCACGCCAGCATCCAGGGCTCCACCGACATCCCGACCTTGTTCAATCTCCTCCCCGGCTACCTGCCGATGCCCGACGCCGACCGGCACCGGTCGCTGTCGGACTGGATCGACAGCGTCCGCAACCCGGGCAGCAAGGGCTTCTGGTCGAAGGCCGATGCGTATGCCGTCAGCCTGCTCGCGGCCTACTGGGGCGACGCTGCCACCGCGGACAACGACTTCTGCTTCGACTACCTGCCCAGGATCACCGGAGACCACGGCACCTACCGCACGGTGCTCGACATGATCGACGGAAAGGTCAAGGGCTACTTCCTCCTCGGCCAGAACCCCGCCGTGGGGTCCGCCCACGGCCGGGCGCAGCGGCTCGGGATGGCGAACCTCGACTGGCTCGTGGTGCGCGACCTGTTCGAGATCGAGAGCGCGAGCTTCTGGAAGGACTCACCGGAGGTCGAGACCGGTGAGATCGTGCCCGAGGAGTGCGGTACCGAGGTGTTCCTGTTCCCCGCCGCCGCCTACACGGAGAAGGAAGGCACCTTCACGCAGACCCAGCGGATGCTGCAGTGGCGTGAGAAGGCGGTCGAGCCGCCGGAGGACTGCCGCTCGGAGATGTGGTTCTTCTACCATCTCGGGCGCATGATGCGGGAGCGGCTGGCCGGGTCGACCGACGAGCGCGACCGCCCACTGCTCGACCTGGCATGGGATTACCCCGTGCACGGCACGCACGACGAGCCCAGCGCCGAGGCGGTGCTGATGGAGATCAACGGTTACGGCGTGGCGACGCGCCGGCCGCTGTCGTCGTTTACCGAGATGAAGGCGGACGGCTCCACACTTGGTGGCTGCTGGATCTACACCGGTGTGTTCGCCGACGGCGTCAACCAGGCAAACCGCCGAAAATCACGCCACGATCAGTCTTTCGTTGCGCCGGAGTGGGGTTGGGCGTGGCCGTTGAACCGTCGCATCCTCTACAACCGGGCTTCCGCCGACCCCGAGGGCAGGCCGTGGAGCGAACGCAAGGCCTACGTGTGGTGGGACGCCGACACCGGCCGGTGGACCGGCGAGGACGTGCCGGACTTCGAGAAGACCAAGCCACCGAGTTACCGGTCGCCGGTCGGTGCCCAGGGCGTCGAGGCGATCGAGGGCAACGATCCGTTCATCATGCAGGGCGACGGCAAGGGTGCCCTGTACGCGCCGCAGGGACTCGTCGACGGCCCGATGCCGACCCACTACGAACCGGTCGAATCGCCGTTCCGGAACCTGCTCTACGGGCAGCAGGCCAATCCGACGCGCGTGGAATACCGCCGCGACGACAACCGGATGAATCCCGCGCCGCCGGAGGAACACGTCGACGTCTTCCCGTTCGTGTTCACGACCAGCCGGCTCACCGAGCACCACACGGCGGGCGCGATGAGCCGCTATCTCGAGCACCTCGCCGAACTGCAACCGGAGATGTTCGTGGAGGTCTCGCCCGTTCTGGCGGCCGAGCGCGGACTCGAGCACATGGGCTGGTGCCACGTGGTCACCGCCCGCTCGGTGGTCGAGGGCCGGGTGCTGGTGACCGACCGGTTGCGTCCGCTGAAGGTCGAGGGCAGGACCGTCCACCAGATCTGGCTGCCGTATCACTGGGGCGCAGGCGGCAAGGTGAAGGGCGATTCGGCGAACGACCTGTTCGGGATCACGTTGGACCCCAACGTGCTCATCCAGGAGACCAAGGTCGGTACCTGCGACGTCCGCGCCGGACGTCGGCCGACCGGCGCGGCGCTGCGCAAGTACGTCGAGGGGTACGCGCGCCGGGCCGGGGTAACCGGCACCTACCCGCCCATCGTCACCGTCACCGGCACGGACGGCGCATCCACCCCCGAGGAGGACGACGAGTGATCGGCCGCAACAGTTTCTTCGGACCGCTCGACCCCGCACCCGACGCCGGTTACGAGGATTCGCCGGCGCGGAAGGGTTTCTTCACCGACACCAGCGTGTGTATCGGCTGCAAGGCGTGTGAGGTCGCCTGCAAGGAGTGGAACGACGTCCCCGAGAACGTGTTCGCGATGCTGGGCACGTCCTACGACAACAGCCATTCGCTCAACGCCAACCAGTGGCGTCACGTCGCGTTCATCGAGCGACCGGCGCAGAAGCGGGAACCGGTTTCTCTGGGCATGCCCACCGTCGGAGCCGCGCCCGGTGACCGACCGGACGAGGAGAAACCCGACTTCCGGTGGCTGATGTCCTCGGACGTGTGCAAGCACTGCACCCACGCCGCCTGCCTCGACGTCTGCCCGACCGGTTCCCTGTTCCGCAGCGAATTCGGCACCGTGGTCGTGCAGGACGACATCTGCAACGGCTGCGGCTACTGCGTCGCCGCCTGCCCGTACGGCGTCATCGACCGCCGCAAGGGACCGGAGGGGAACCCGAAAGTCGGTATCGCCCAGAAGTGCACACTCTGCTACGACCGGCTCACCGACGGGCAGACCCCCTCGTGCGCGCAGGCATGCCCCACACAGTCGATCCAGTTCGGCGACGTCGAGGAGTTGCGCGCGCGGGCCGAGGAACGGCTGGCGTCGTTGCGCGAGCGAGGCGTCACGGACGCCCGGCTCTACGGCAACGACCCCGAGGACGGGGTCGGCGGAACCGGTGCCTTCTTCCTGCTCCTCGACGAGCCCGAGGTCTACGGTCTGCCTCCGGACCCGGTGGTGACCACCAAGGACCTGCCGGAGATGTGGACCCGGGCCGCCGTCGCGGCGGTCGCGATGCTGACTGGCGCGGCCGTGTCGTTCCTGAGGAGGCGCGGGTGACGCAGACGCAGCACGGCGGCAGCCCAGGCAACCCACGCCGATCGGGAGCCGGAGGCGGCGGCGACCGGGTGATGGTGCCGGAAGCCGCCTTCGAGTCCTACTACGGGCGGCAGGTCGTGAAGCCGGCGCCCTGGGAACACGACATCGCCGTCTACCTGTTCTCCGGAGGCGTGGCGGCCGGGAGTTCGCTGCTGGCCGCGGGCGCGGATCTCACCGGCCGCCCTGCGCTGCGCCGGGTCGCCCGGTTCGGTTCGCTCGCCTCCCTGCTCGTCAGCATCGTCGCCCTCGTTCGCGACCTGGGCAAACCGGCTCGTTTCCTCAACATGCTGCGGGTGGCCAAGCCGACCTCGCCGATGTCGGTGGGCACCTGGATCCTGTCTCTGCACGGTCCGTTCGCCGGTATCGCTGCCGCGGCGGAACTGGCCGCAGTGCTGCCCACCCGGTGGAAGCGGGGGCCGGTCCGGCTTCTGCTCGCCCTCGGCCGGCCCGCCGGGATCGTGGGGGCCGTGACCGCGCCGCCCGTGGCCGCCTACACTGCGGTACTTCTTTCCGACACTGCTACTCCTGCATGGCATTCCGCTTACAAAGAGCTGCCGTTCGTCTTCTGCGGATCGGCTGCCGCAGCGTCCGGCGGTCTCGGTCTTCTGGGTGCACCGGTCGCCCAAGCCGGGCCTGCACGCGCCTTCGCCGTCGGCGGCGCGCTCGTCGAACTGGCGACGGAGCACCGGATGGAGCGGTCGATGGGACTTGCGGCCGAGACGCTTCACCGGGGGAGGGCAGGACGGCTGATGGGGGCCGCCAAGGCCCTTACTGCGGCAGGGGCCGTGGGTGCCCTTGCCGGACACCGCAGTCGGGTGCTCTCGATGGTCTCCGGTGCCGCGCTCATGGCTGGCTCGCTGTGCACTCGCCTCGGCGTCTACGAGGCCGGCATCGCCTCGGCGAAGGATCCGAAGTACACCGTCGTGCCCCAACGGGAGCGGGTCGATCGCGGGGAACCGGTGCGCTACCGGGGCTGAGGTATCAGTCGCGTGCCTGCGGCGTCGGCGGCAGCCCGAACTTCTCGAACAGATCGACGTCGAAGAACACGGTCACGTGCACGACCCGGCCGTCGACGATGTCGAGGACCTGTAACTGGAACGGACGGTGCTGTCCGTCCTCGCCGCGCATGTACAACCCGAGCGCCGGTTGCCCGTTCGCGACCGTCGGGATCAGGATCTGGTCGCCGGGACCCTTCGCCGGGCAGTTGACCCGGATCAGCGTGCCGATGTTCTCCGCACCCTGATACCAGCCCTCGAACGGCGGCATCTCCCAGACCGCCTGCTCGGTGAGCATCTTGACGATCGAGTCGATGTCGTAGTTCTCGAAACCGTCCACCCATCGCTGGACCAGTTCGCGGGTCTCGGCGCTGTCCGGTTCGGCGAGTTCGTCCCGCGTGACCTCGGCTTCGTTGAGTTGTGCGCGAGCACGCTGCAGCAGGCTGTTGACCGCAGCGGTCGTCGTGCCGAGCGCTGCGGCGACCTCGGACGCCCGCCACTGCAGCACCTCCCGCAGCAGCAACACCGCGCGTTGCCGCGCCGACAGGTGCTGCAGCGCGGCGATGAACGCCAGCCGGATCGAATCCCGCGACGTGACGATCACGGCCGGATCGGACGGATCGTCGGAGTGGCCGTCGTCGGTGAAGGTGCCCGGTATCGGTTCGAGCCACGGCACCTCGGGGCGCTGGACCAGATCCTCCGTGGGATCCGAGCTGGGTGCGCCCAGGCCGGTGGGCAGCGGACGGCGTGAGCGGCCCTCCAGCGCCGTGAGGCAGACGTTGGTCGCGATCCGGTGCAGCCACGTCCGCAGTGACGCCCGCTCCCCGAAGTTCTCGTACCCGCGCCACGCGCGCAGATAGGTCTCCTGCACGAGGTCCTCGGCGTCGTGGATCGACCCGCTCATCCGATAGCAGTGCGCCAGCAGCTCCCGGCGATACGGATCCGCGCGGCTCATGAAGTCGGTCTCGTCGGCACCGTCCACCGACTCCGGAATGTCCTGTACTACGTCGAGCGCCTGTTCGGTCATGGCCCCTGCCCGCCTCGGTCGACACGAATGTTCTCGGCTACCCGACCGAGGGTAGTCGGCGGCACCGACAGAAACAGCCTCTCGAAGTATCTGTGCACGCCGGGTACCGTCGCACCTTGCGCAGGACTACGAAGACGCCGGCGCCGGACACGAGGGGGATTTCGTGCACGTTGCAGCGCACGTCGGTGACGGGCAGCAGCATCCCGTCGGCCCGTACGCCGGCGGACCGCCGCCCGAGGCACTGCAGGTGGCCATGCCGCCGCTCGACAGGTTCGGCCCGGCCGAACTCGGCCGCGCGGTCGTCGTCGTCGTCGTCATCGTCGTCGCCGTGCTGACGAAGGTGCTGGCCTGGCCGATGCGGCCGGACGGTCGCGGGATCGTCGACGCGGCCGCCGAGGGTGTCGTCGACGCGTTCGAGACACTCGGGCCGACGTTCGTGAAGCTCGGTCAGCTCGTCGCGTCGTCGTCGGGCCTGTTCCCCAAGCCCCTCGCCGACGCGTGCCTGCGTTGTCTCGACGACGTTCCGCCCGTCCCGGCCGCGAAAGCTCGCGCGGTGCTCGAGGAGGATCTCGGACACCGCATCGACGAGTTGTTCGCCGAGTTCGACGACACCCCGCTCGCTGCGGCCTCGGTCGCGCAGGTGCACGCGTGTGTGTTGCGGGACGGGCGCCACGCGGTGGTGAAGATCCAGCGGCCGGGCATCCGTCACCGCATGCTCGTCGATCTGCGCGCCGCGTATGCGGGTGCGCGGCTGTTGCAGGTCTTCGAGTTCTTCCGGATCGCGAATGCACCGGCGATCATCCGGGACCTCTACTCCGCGACCATGACCGAACTGAACAGTGCCGTCGAAGCGGACCGGCAATCGCGGTTCCGGGACCGGATCGGTGCGTTCGGTGACAACAAGGGTGTCACCACCCCCGAGGTGTACTGGGACTACTGCGGTCCGCGGGTGATCTGCATGGAACGCCTGTACGGGATTCCGATGGACCGCGTCGCCGCCGATCCGGACAGTGGCGTCGACACGCGGCTGCTGATCCGGCGCGGGGTCAAGGTGTGGATCGAATCGGTCGTGCTGCACGGCCCGTTCCACGGCGACGTCCACGCCGGAAACCTGTGGCTGCTCGACGACGGCCGGCTCGCGCTCCTCGATTTCGGGATCGTCGGTGAGCTGCCCGAGCCCTGGCGGGTGATCCTCCGGGATCTGTTCCATGCCACCGCCGTCGACGGCGATTTCGCCGGCGTGGCGCGCGGGATCCGCGAACTCGGTTACGGAACCGGGACGGATCTCGACGACGAGACGCTGGGGATGGAGGTCGCCGAGGCGCTCGCACCGCTGCTGGGGCGGGAACTGGGCGAACTGCGGCTGAGCGACCTGATCATGGCGCTGATCCGGCTCGGCAAACGGTGGGGTGTCGCGAGCCCGGAGGAAATGGTGCTGTTCGGCAAGCAGCTCGGGTACTTCGAGCGTTATGCGCGGGCGCTGGCGCCGGGCTGGGTGCTCGGCCAGGACCTGTACCTGTTCCGCAACATCTTCCCGGAGGACGTGGCGATAGGCGCGGCCGAATCGGGCATTAGCCTGCCCGACTGATCAACAACGTTCGCGGCTCTTTACAGGCCGCGCCTGCTCCCCTAATTTTAACGATCGTTCGACTCAAACTTTTCGGGAAGGGATCTCCTCGCCATGAGCACCGCGAACGACGTCGTACTCAGCACCCGCAAAGGCAACGTCGTCACCTGGACGATCAACCTCCCGGACCTGCGCAATCCCATCTCCGGCGACGACGTCGTCGAACGCCTCGTCGAACTCGTCGACGAGGCGAACGCCGACATCGAGACCCGCGTCGTGATCCTGACCGGCGCCGGCAGCGCGTTCTCCGCCGGCGGCAACGTCAAGGACATGGTCGACCGCACCGGTATGTTCGCCGGCGCGCCGCACGCGCTGCGCGAGGGCTACCGCCGCGGCATCCAGCGCCTGCCGAAGGCCATCTACCACTGCGAGGTCCCGATCATCGCGGCTGTCAACGGCCCCGCGGTCGGAGCCGGTTGCGACCTGGCGATGATGTGCGACATGCGGATTGCGTCGAACACCGCGTTCTTCGCCGAGAGTTTCGTCAAGCTCGGCATCATCCCCGGTGACGGCGGCGCCTGGCTGCTGCCGCGCGCGATCGGTGCGGCCCGGGCGGCCGAGATGGCGTTCACCGGGGACCGCGTCGACGCGGCCACCGCCCTCGACTGGGGCATGGTTTCGCGTGTCGTCGAGCCGGAGAACCTGCTCGACGCCGCCCACGAACTCGCCGAGCGTGTCGCCGTCAACCCGCCGAACGCCCTGCGTATGACCAAGAAGCTTCTGCGTGAAGGCCAGCGCGTCGACCTCGACACGCTGCTCGAGCTCTCCGCCTCGCTGCAGGCACTGTCCCACCACACCGCCGATCACCGGGAAGCGTTGTCCGCCTTCCTCGAACGCCGCACCGGGAACTTCACCGGCGAGTGACCCCGGCACCGCCCACACTTTCGAAAAGGACCACGACATGAAGCGCACAATCCTCACCGAAGAGCACGAGCAGTTCCGGAAGATGGTGCGCGACTTCATCGAACGTGAAGTCGCACCGCACCGCGAGGAATGGGACGAGATCGGCCACCCGCCCCGCGAATTCTTCAAGCGCCTGGGCGAACTCGGCATCCTCGGCATCCAGGTCCCCGAAGAATTCGGTGGCGGCGGCGAATCCAGCTTCGTCTACAACACCATCGTGTTCGAGGAGGTCGCGCGCGCGGGAGTCTCCTTCGGCGGCTACACAGTTCACGCCTGCCTGATCCTGCCGTACCTGCTCGAATACGCCACCGAGGAGCAGAAGAAGCGCTGGCTGCCCGGCTTCGCGGACGGCTCGATCATGACCGCCATCGCGATGACCGAACCCGGCACCGGCTCCGACCTGGCGAACATCGCGACCACCGCGAAGCTGTCCGAGGACGGCAGCCACTACATCATCAACGGCGCCAAGACGTTCATCACCGGCGGCGCCACCGCCGACCTGATCCTCACCGTGTGCCGCACCTCGCCGTTCGACCCCGAGAACCGGCGTGGCGGCCTCTCCATCATCGCGGTTCCGACTGCGAACGAAGGCTTTTCGGTCGGACGCAAGCTCAACAAGATCGGGCTGCACCAGCAGGACACCGCCGAGCTGTCCTACAGCGACGTCAAGGTTCCCGTCGAGAACCTCCTCGGCGAGGAGGGCAAGGGCTTCTCGTACCTGACCCACAACCTGCCGCAGGAACGCCTGAGCATCGCCCTGAACCAGGTCGGATTCGCCGAGGCCGCGATCGCGCACGCGATCGCCTACACCTCGGACCGCAAGGTGTTCGGCAAGCCCGTCGCCGCGTTCCAGAACACCAAGTTCGTTCTCGCCGAGTGCTCGGCCGAGACCCAGATGGCCCGCGTCTACGTCGACCACTGCCTCGAACTGCTCGACCGCAAGGAGTTGACGGTCGCCGACGCGGCGCGCGCGAAGCTCGTGTGCACCGAGATCGCCGGGCGGGTCATCGACAAGTGCCTGCAGCTGCACGGCGGATACGGCTACATCACCGAGTACCCCATCGCCCGCCTGTACGCGGACACCCGCGTCACCCGCATCTACGGCGGCACCAGCGAGGTCATGAAGACGATCATCTCCAAGGATCTGGGGCTGTAGGAATGTATCCGGGTCGCTACGCCGCCACCACCCCGGACCGTCCGGCGGTACACGAGGCCGCGACCGGACGCGTGATCACCTATCGCGAGCTCGAGGACGCGTCGGTACGGTTCGCGCACTGGCTGCGCCGGCACGGCGTCGGGGTCGGCGACCACATCGCCGTCCTCACCGTCAACGACGCCACGGTGTTCGAACTGTACTGGGGCGCAGTGCGTTCGGGTGTGTATATCACCCTGGTCAACACGCACCTCGCACCCGCCGAGGCGGCGTACATCGTCGACGACTGCGACGCGAAGGTGCTCGTCGTGTCCGCGCCGCTGGCGCAGCTCGCCCGCGACATCGTGCCGCTCACGCCGAAGGTGGCGCACCGCCTGGCATTCGGAGGTCCGGTGCCCGGCCACCTGGTGTACGAGGACGAGGTGGCGGACCTGCCGACGGTCCCGCCCGCCGACCAGCCCCGCGGCAGCGACATGCTGTACTCGTCCGGAACCACCGGACGCCCGAAGGGCATCCGGCCGCCCCTCAGCGGCGCACAGGTCGGTGACGAGCCGGGCCCCCCGCTGCTCAACACGGTGCGGGGCTTCGGATTCGACGAGAACACCGTCTACCTGTCGCCGGCGCCGATCTACCACGCCGCGCCGCTGCGCTACGGCGCGTCGACCCAGGCGCTCGGCGGAACGGTCGTGCTCACGGACCGGTTCGACGCCGAGCGCTGCCTCGAGTACATCGAGCGGTACCGCGTCACCCACAGCCAGTGGGTGCCCACGCATTTCGTTCGGATGCTGCGGCTTCCGCAGGAGGTGCGGGACCGATACGACCTGTCGTCGATGAAGTACGCGCTGCACTCGGCGGCGCCGTGCCCGGTCGACGTCAAGCAGGCGCTCATCCGCTGGTGGGGTGAGATCGTGTACGAGTACTTCTCGTCCACCGAGGCCATCGGCAGCACGGTGATCACCCCGCAGGAGTGGCTCCGCAAGCCGGGCAGCGTCGGCCGGACGGGCGGGCCGGGGACACTCGGCATCGCGCACATCTGCGACGAGGCGGGGAACGAACTTCCGTCGGGGGAGATCGGTGTCCTGTACTTCGAGCGACAGGACTATCGGCTCGAGTACCACAAGGATCCCGAGAAGACGGCGCGCACACGGCATCCGGTCCACGAGGACTGGATGACGACCGGCGACCTCGGTTACCTCGACGCCGACGGCTTCCTCTTCCTGACCGGACGCGACAACTTCACGATCATCTCGGGTGGCGTGAACATCTACCCTCAAGAGATCGAGAACCTGCTCGCACTGCACCCGGCCGTCGCCGACGTCGCGGTGGTCGGGGTGCCGGACCGCGACTTCGGGGAACGGGTGGAGGCATTCGTCCACCTCGTCCCCGGTGTGGCCACCGGCGACGACACCGAACGCGACATCATCGACTACTGCCGCGACCGGCTGTCGTCGTTCAAGTGCCCTCGCCGGGTGCGGTTCGTCGGCGACCTGCCGCGCACCCCCACCGGCAAGATGGTCAAGGGCGCGTTGCGGGAGCTGATCGACACGTACGCGGATGCCGAGGCGCACTGATGGCACTGTCACCGCGGCAGCGGATGTTCGTCGAGGTGGGGCGAAAGGAGTTCGTCCGCAACGGATACGGCTCCTCGTCCATCCGCACCATCGCGCAGGAGGCGGGCGTGAGCCTGTCCGCCCTGTACTACCACTACAAGAACAAGCAGGATCTGCTGCTCGCCATCCTCATGGACGGCGTCGACACCTACGACTCGCTGTGGGAGAAGGCGCTGGAAGCCGCCGGTGACGATCCGGTCGAGCAGTTGCGCGCATTCGTCCGCGCGAACGTCGAATTCCGCACGCGGTTCCCCGAACACGGGCGCATGATCGCCACCGAGATCCGCAACCTCGAACCCGAGGGTGCGCGGCTCTACGACGAGCGGCGACGGGTGGGGCGGCAGCGGATCCGCACGATCATCGACGACGGTGTCGGGGCGGGGGTCTTCACGACGAAGTACCCGGACGACTGCCGCAAGTCGATTCTCGCGATGACGGCCGCGATCGCGAACTGGTACGACCCGAACGGACCCGACACTCCCGCCGAACTCGGCGAACGGTACGCGGAGATGGCATTGAACCTCCTGTGCCCCGGGGAAATACCGGAATCGTCGGCCGGGAAGAAAGGTTAGGACATGAGTACGAAACTGGTGCCGCCGGCCGGCGCCCCCGATCCCACGCTCGCGCAACTGCGGGCCGAGGTGCGGGAGTTCCTGCACGAGCAGATCGAGAAGGGGGTCTTCACCCCCGGCATCGACACCTGGCTGACGCGGTGGAATCCCGATTTCACGCGGTCGCTCGCCGCGAAGGGCTGGATCGGCATGACGATCCCCACCGAGTACGGCGGGCACGGGCGCACGTTCATGGAGCGGTTCGTCGTCACCGAGGAACTGCTGGCGGTCGGTGCCCCGGTCGCGGCCCAGTGGGTTGCGGACCGGCAGGCCGCGCCGTCGCTGCTGAAGTACGGCACCGAGGAGCAGAAGCGGCGGTTCCTCCCCGGCATCGCGGCCGGTGAAATCTGCTGGGCCATCGGCATGTCCGAACCCGACTCCGGTTCCGACCTCGCGAGCGTGAAGACCCGGGCGACGCAGGTGGACGGCGGCTGGCGCATCAGCGGCACCAAGCTGTGGACCTCCGGTGCGCATCACGCCGACGCGTTCTTCGCCCTGGCCCGGTCCGCGCCGCTGGACCCGGCGCACCGACACGACGGGCTCAGCCAGTTCATCGTGCTGCTGGACTCGCCCGGTGTGACGATCCGCCCCATCCTGTCGATGTCCGGTGAGCACCACTTCAACGAGGTGCTGCTCGACGACGTGTTCGTTCCCGACGACCTGGTGCTCGGCACCATCGGCTCCGGCTGGGAGCAGGTCACCAGCGAACTGGGCTTCGAGCGCAGCGGGCCGGAACGATTCCTGTCCACGTTCGGTCTCCTCGAGGAGCTCGTGCGCGGCGCGGGCGCCGGCAGCGTCGACCGCGATCCGCGGATCGGCGCGTCGATCGGCCGGATCGCGGGGCTGCGCCGCATGTCGCGTGCCGTCTCCGAATCGCTGCAGCGCGGTGAGGACGCGGCCCTGTCGGCGTCGGTCGTGAAGGTGCTCGGCACCGGGCTCGAAGGCGACATCGCCGACCTCGCCGACGAACTCGTCGGCTACGGCCCCGGCGACGACCAGCTCGCGCAGCTGGTCCGTGCGGGTGTGATGCAGCGACCCGGTTTCACGCTGCGCGGTGGTACGAGCGAGATCCTGCGCGGGGTCATCGCACGAGGATTGGGGTTGAGATGACGCAGTCGACCGAATTGCAGGACTTCGAAAAGATGCTCGGTGAGGTCCTCACCGCCGGCGACGACCACCGGATCGGGGAGGTCGTCGAGCTCGACCGTCCGCTGTGGACCACGCTCGCCGAGCTCGGCCTGACCCGGCTCACCGGTGACGAGGCCAGCGGTGGCAGCGCCGCCGGCTGGACCGAGGCCGCGCTGCTGCTCTCCGCGGCCGGGCGCGCCGCCGCAGCCGTCCCCGTCGCCGAACACGATCTGCTCGCCGGATGGCTGCTCGAACAGGCCGGCCTTCCCGTCGAGGAGGGGGTGCGCACCGCCGCGGTGCTCGACGCCGACGGGCAGGCCCGGTACGTGCCGTGGGCGCGCTACGCGGATGCCGTCGTCGTGCTGTGGCAGGGCACCGACGGATGGTCGGTGGCCGACGTGCCGCGCGATCGCATCGAGTTGACCGCAGCGGTCAACCTCGCGGCCGAACCCCGCGACCACGTGCGTGTCGATCTGTCCGAACTGTCCGGCACGCCGGTATCCGAGACCGTCGCCGGGCAGTTCCGGTACCGCGGCGCGCTGGCACGCGCGCTGATGTCGGCCGGCGCGATGGACCGCATCCTCGAACTGGTCGTCGAACACACCACCGCCCGCGTGCAGTTCGGACGCGCCCTGGGCAAGTTCCAGGCCGTCCAGGCGCTGGTGTCGGATCTGGCCGCCGAGGCGGCACTCGCACGGGCTGCCGCCGACGCCGCGGTCGATTCCGCCGTCGAACGCGGATTCGACGACGCGGCAACACGATTCGACATCGCCGCGGCGGTGTCCTGTGCCGGGCATGCGGCGGGGAAGATCGCGCGGAACGCACACCAGGCGCTCGGTGCGATCGGATTCACGATGGAACACGAACTACACCGGCACGCGAACCGGATCCTGTCGTGGCGCAGTGAATTCGGATCACTCGCGTCGTGGGACGCGGAACTGCTCGACACCGCGGTCGCGTCCGGCGACGTGTGGGCGTTGCTCACCGGAGGTTCCGCGTAGCTGCCCCGGCGGCCCGGGTGCGACTGGCAGAATGAAACGGCCGGTCGCATCCGGGCCGGTTTCGCTCGCCGGAAGGACCTCGACGATGGCGCACGTGAATCTCGGTAAGCAGCATCCGGCCCCGTACAAGAGCGTGCTGGCGCTGAACAAGGAGGTCGAGGAGGCCGTCGCGCGGGCCGGGCTCGATCCGAAGCTGGCCGAACTGGTGAAGATCCGGGTGTCGCAGCTCAACGGATGTGCGTTCTGCCTGCGCATGCACACCCGCGATGCGCTCGACAAGGGCGAGACCACGGACCGTCTTGCGGTCCTCGCGGCCTGGTGGGAGTCGCAGTACTTCACCGAACAGGAGCGGGCCGCGCTCGCGCTCGCGGAGGAGGTCACGCACCCCATGGAGCCCGGTCGTCACGAATGGGACGACGGCTCGCTCAACGACGAGCAGGTCTCCGCGATCACGTGGCTCGCGATCGTCATGAACGCGTGGAACCGCATCGCGGTCCGAAGCCATTACCCCGTGGCCCCCTGACCCGTGCGCGTTTTCGGTAGCAGCAACTACCGAAAACGCGCACGAGGGGCAGGGTCAGCGCAGGTAGAGACGCACCTTGTCGATCTCGTCGCGCAGCAGATGGATCTCGTGGGCGGTGGGAGGTTCGGTCACGGTCAGGGTGTCCGAGACCTTCAGATCCCAGCCGGTCGCGGCGCGCACCTCGTCGACGGTGACGCCTTCGTGCACGCTGGTGAGTTCGAGTTCGTCGAACGGACCGCTGCGGGAGAGCACACCCAGGCTCGTGAACACCTTGGTGACGCCCCTGCCGCGCGGCATCATCCCGACACCGGCCTCGCGGGCGCGCACCGGGGACGGGGACGTGCAGAAGTCGAGCTCGGCGGGGAAGGAGCTCGGGTCGTGCCGGCGCATCACCACGAAGACCTCACCCGCATTCGGCATGATCTCGGCGGCGCCGCCCGCCCCCGGCAATCGCACGGTTGGCTTGTCCCAGTCGCCGATCATGCTGGTGTTCAGGCTGCCGTACCGGTCGATCTGGCCGGCGCCGAGGAACCCGACGTCGACGTTGCCGCCCTGCAGCACGTATCCGAACAGCGACGCCATCGAGACGACGGACTCGGCACCGGACACCACCACCGAGTCGGCGATCCCCTCGGCCATCGCTTCGGGATGTGCACCGCACACACCGGATTCGTAGATCAACTCCACGTCGGGGTTCGACGTGCGGGCCGCGAGGTCCACCGCGAGTGTCGGAAGTCCCACACCCGCGAAGACCCGGGTCTTACCGGCCAGGGCGCGTGCGGCGACCGAGACGATCAGCTCTGTCGTGGAGAAGGTTTCGGCAGCAGTCACTTTCGGCTCCCATAGTTGACGGTACCGGAA
Organism: Rhodococcus sp. NPDC003383; assembly: GCF_053589115.1. Classification (NCBI taxonomy): domain Bacteria; kingdom Bacillati; phylum Actinomycetota; class Actinomycetes; order Mycobacteriales; family Nocardiaceae; genus Rhodococcus; species Rhodococcus sp. NPDC003383. The sequence continues at coordinate 56,692 of NZ_JBSFRG010000032.1, forward strand.
TGGCGCGGTGCGACCTCGAGGTCGCTCCAGTAGTCGTCGCCGAGCTTGGCGAGGTAGGCGTCGTGGTCGGGGAGTTCGAACACCCACTCCTTGAGCCACGTGCGCAGTGCCTGCGGGTCCTTGCTGATCGCCGTCCACCGGCGGTAGAACGCGCAGTCGCGGTCGTAGTAGCCCTGCGCGTAGGACGGGTGCGCGCCGCGCGGGCACACGACGACGGCATCCACCGCGTGGGACGGGATGAGCGTGCGGCTCGGGTCGGAGCGGATCACGTCGTCGTCGACGATCTCCTCGACCACGACGATCGCGTGCTTCGCCGCGTAGACGGCTTCCTGCTGGACACCGGCGATGCCCCAGATCTGGACGTTGCCGGACCGGTCGGCGCGTTGCGCGTGGATGATCGTCACGTCCGGATTCAGCGGTGGCACAACGTAGATGCTGCCCTCGCCGTACGGGTCGTCGACGAGGCGGATCTGCGGGTTGAGAGCGGGCAGGTCGCTGCCGGCGTAGGAACGCAGCGGGAAGAACGGCAGTCCGGCCGCGCCGGCCTGGTAGCGGCACACCATCCCGTAGTGGCTGTACTCCTCGACCTCGAGCTTCACGGGGTCGTGCTTCTCGATGCTTCGACGAATTTCGTACAGCGATCCGGCGGAGCCGCTCGCGAAGAACGACGCGACCAGCTTCGAGACGCAGTCGGCGGCGATGAGCTGGTCGGAGATGATGTCGGGCGTCATCCGGCACAGCGTCAGGTCCTTGCGGCCCTGCCGGATGATCTCGTGGGCGGCCGCGAACGGGATCAGGTGCGAGAAGCCTTCGAGGGCGACCGTCATCCCGTCCTGCACGTACGTGGCGACGGCGTCGCGCATCGTCATGACTTTGTCTGCGGCCATAGCGAACTCCTGCTCGTTCTCTGCTGTCCTATGACTGTGACATGCGCAATAGATGCAGTCCAATACAAAGTGTTGCCAGCTCTGATATCAGAAGAGGAATAATCTGGAGTGGTGGAGATCCATGAGATCAGAGCCTTTCTTGCGGTCGCGGAGGAGCTGCACTTCGGGCGTGCTGCGCAGCGCCTGCACATGGCGCAGCCGCCGCTCAGCCGCACCATCCGGCAACTCGAGAAAGGGCTCGGGGCAACGCTGTTCGAGCGGAGCACGCGCAGTGTCCGGCTGACCGAGGCGGGACGTGCCCTCGTCGAACCGGCTCGCGCGATCCTCGACGCGGTGCGCCTGGCGGAGATGGCGGTGACCGCAGCCGGGCGCGGCCGGACCGGACGAGTGCGGATCGGGTTCGCCGGCTCGTCGTCGCACCATCTGGTGGGCCGGTGGGCGAAGCTGGTGCGACGCACACATCCGGGCATCGAATTCGTGCTCGCCGGATCGAGTTACGCCAGCGAAGTCGTGAACCGGCTCGCGGAGGGCACCCTGGACATCGGCATCGTGCGACTGCTGTTCTTCCCACCCGGGATCGCGTCGCGGGTCGTCGCCCGCGAGGACCTGGTGATCGGGCTGCCCCGCGAGCACCGGCTCGCCGGGCGGACGAGCCTGAGCCTCGACGAACTCGCCGACGAACCGTGGGTGATGCTCCCCGCCGAACCGGGGTCGATGCTGCGCGAGCTGCTGCTGCGTCTCGCGCACGATGTCGGGTTCACGCCGCGGATCGTGCAGAGCGCACCGGATTCCCTGTCCCTCGCCGCGCTGGTCTCCGCCGATGTCGGCTGCACGCTGACGGTCTCGTCGGTGGCTCAGCACGTCGTCAACCCGGAGGTGGTGTTCATACCTCTGGAGGGTCAGCCGCCGATCGACGTGCGGCTGGTGTGGCGAGAGGACGACACCAGCCCGGCGCTCGCGGAGGTCCTCCGGCTCTCCGAGGAGGCTCTGCCGACCCCGGGTGCTGCGGCTCTGCCGACTCCGGGTGCTGCGGCTCTGCCGACTCCGGGTGCTGCGGCTCTGCCGACCCCGGGTGCTGGGGCTCTGCCGACCCCGGGCGACCGATCCTCCTGACGCAAGCGAGCGGTGCCGAACCCGGGAAGGGTTCGGCACCGCTCGGTGTGTCGGGTTGTCCGTCAGGCTCCGACGCGGACCCGGCCGGTCGATTCGGTCGCGGACTCGGTGCGGGTCGTGGATGCGGCAGCCTCGGCCGCTTCCTGCGCCTCGAGCTCCAGCTCGGCCTCGTCGGCCTGCTCCGCGATCGACAGTGCCTTCGGGTTGTAACCGGTGCGCTTGAGCAGAAGCAGGGTGCACACCAGCGACACCGCGGCGTACGTTCCGGCGGCGATCGCGACGCCGGTGACGTTGCCGGAGCTGTTGAGCAGCCACTGCGCCAGGACCGGGGTGCCGCCGCCGACGATGAGCGAGCACAGCTGGTAGGCCGCGGACAGGCCCGAGTAGCGGATCTTCGCGGGGAAGGCGCGGGCCAGGATGCCGCCGATGGCCCCGTAGAACATCGAGTGCGGAATCGTCGCCAGGCACATGCCGACCGCGGCGATCGCGAACGTTTCGGTGCGGATCGCGTAGAACATGGCCGGCATCAGGAACAGTTCGGGAACGATCATCAGGCACATCGCGACGCGCATGTCGATCTTCGACACGAGCACGGCACCGAACGGCTGCACGATGAACTGGACGACGAGTGCGATGGCGATGATGCCGAGGAACGTGCCGCGCTCGTATCCGAGTTCGCTTGTCGCCCAGGACAATGCGAACGTGTTCTTGAAGTAGGTGACCTGGGCGAGCGGCAGGGCGCCGGCGCCGAGCAGGACGAGCACCCAGTGCTTGCGCAGCACCTCGGCGATCGGCAGCTTGACGGTCTTCTTCTTGGCGAGCACGGCCTTCATCGCGTCGGACTCTTCGAGCTTGAGCCGGATCACCATGCCGACGATCACGAGCAGCGCCGAGAACAGGAACGGGATGCGCCATCCGTAGAGCAGGAATTCGGGCGTCGGCATCGACGAGAGCAGGAAGAACGCCATGGTGGCGAGGAGGTTGCCCGCCGGAGAACCCTGCTGCGCGAACGCGGAGTACAGGATGCCCTTGCCCTTGGGGGCGTTCTCGCTGGCGATCAGGACGGCACCGCCCCATTCACCGCCGACCGCGATGCCCTGCAGGACCCGCAGGAACACCAGCAGGATCGGCGCCCACATCCCGATCCGGTCGTAGGCGGGGAGCAGACCCACACCGACGGTCGAGACACCCATCATGATCAGCGTGATCACCAGGGTGTTCTTGCGGCCGATGCGGTCGCCGAGGTGCCCGAAGATCACGCCGCCGATGGGGCGGGCGAGGAATCCGGCCCACAGGGTGACGAACGCCAGGAGGGTTGCGACGCCCGCCGGGAGTTCGTCGGAGAAGAAGATCTTGCCGAAGACGAGCGCTGCCGCCGTGCCGTAGATGTAGAAGTCGTACCACTCGATGGTGGTGCCGACGAAGGAGGCGATTCCGGCTTTTCGGGCCTTCTTCGTCGCTTCCCGGTCGATGGGGGACGCACTCATACCTCGTCCTCTCTTCTGGGGGGATGGGGTTCTCGGATGCCGAGCCGTATCCTGTGCTCCGCATCACAAAGAATTCCAGCGCGGACTGTGGCTGTCCAATACTTGATGGCGGCGTGATTGTTAGCGAACGCGTATCAATCGGTGTTGTCACCTGTGCGCTCCCTGCACGGAGCGCAGTCGGCACCGATGCGGACGCGTCTGGTACCTGTGAAAGTTATGAGCGAACTCAGCGCGAAAGACAGCGGGTCGTCGGACCTCCCCTTGGCCGGCTTCACCGTGGTGAGCCTCGAACAGGCGGTCGCGGCGCCGCTCGCGACCCGGCACCTCGCGGACCTGGGTGCCCGGGTGATCAAGGTGGAACGGGTCGGCGACGGCGATTTCGCCCGCGCCTACGACAGCGCCGTGCTGGGACAGGCCGCCCACTTCGTGTGGCTCAACCGGGGCAAGGAGTCGTTCGCCGTCGATCTGAAGGCCGACGACGGGATCGCCGCCGTGAAATCCCTGATCCGCGGTGCCGATGTGTTCCTGCAGAACCTCGCGCCCGGTGCGGCCGAACGACTCGGGCTCGGCGCCGACGAACTGCGCGCCGACCATCCCGAACTGATCGTGGTGAACATGTCCGGTTACGGCACCGACGGTCCGATGCGCGACCGGAAGGCGTACGACCTGCTGGTGCAGTCTGAGACCGGGCTGTGCTCGATCACCGGCACACCCGAGACGGCCGTGAAGACCGGCATCCCCACCGCGGACATCGCCGCCGGAATGTACGCGCTGACCTCGATCCAGGCCGCGCTGCTGCGTCGTTGCCGCATCGGCGTGGGCGCGACGATCGACGTCTCGATGTTCGACGCGACCGCCGAATGGCTCGGCTACCCGATGTACCTGCAGATGTATCAAGATCGGCAGGTTCCGCGAATGGGGCTGGCGCACACGTCGATCGCGCCGTACGACAAGTACCCGACCGCCGACGGAGAGATCCTCATCGGCGTCCAGAACGATCGCGGCTGGCGCACCCTGACCGATGTGCTGGGGCTGCCGGAACTGGCGGACGACCCGCGGTATGCGACGAACGTCGAGCGGGTGCGTCGCCGCGAGGAGGTCGACGCGATCGTCGGGGAGGCGACGAAGCAGTTCGCGAGCGACGTGCTCGACGAGAAGCTCGCCGCCGCCGGCGTGCCCGCCGCACGGTTGCGTGATCTGCGCGGGCTCATCGAACATCCGCAGCTCGCCACCCGCGACCGGTGGCGCGAGGTCGAGACCCCTGCCGGTCCCATCCGGGCGGTTCGTCCGCCGATGAACTTCCGGGACGTCGAACTGCCGATGGGGGCGGTGCCCGCGCTCGGCGAGCAGACCGATGCGGTGCTGGCCGAGCTCGGCCTGACCGACGAGCAGGTCGCGGGACTGCGGGCCGCAGGCATCGTCGGCTAGAGAATGTACGGCCAATCGGGGCCGGATTTGCACCGTTTGTCGGTCGCGAATCCGGCCCAGATTGCGTGTTCGGGGAGATTCCGGGGCGTGCCCTGTTGACGTGGGCGGTCGCGTACCGAAAAATGGCCGTACAAATCTTGTTCCCGTTGAGGAGTTAATCCATGACCCGAGCGGCCCTCGTCGCCCCCGTCCGCACGCCCGTCGGCCGATTCGGTGGTGCACTCCGGGACGTCTCCGCCGTCTCCCTCGCGACCACCGTCGTCAAGGAGACCGTCGCCCGCTCCGGCGTCGACCCGGAACTGATCGAGGAGGTCGCGTTCGGGCAGTCCTACGCGAGCTCCGAGGCGCCGTGCATCGGTCGTTGGGCCGCCCTCGACGCGGGCCTGCCGATCTCGGTCGCAGGAATCCAGACCGACCGCCGCTGCGGCACCGGCCTGCAGGCGCTGGTCACCGCCGCGATGATGGTGCAGACCGGTGCCGCGAACGTCGTCGTCGCCGGTGGCGTCGAGTCGATGAGCAACATCGAGCACTACACGACCGGTGCCCGCTGGGGCACCCGCGCCGGCAGCCTGAACCTCTACGACCGCCTCGACCGCGGTCGCGAGCGGTCGCAGCCGGAATGGCGTTTCGGCAAGATCAGCGGAATGATCGAGACCGCGGAGAACGTCGCCAAGCAGTGCGGTATCACGCGTGAGGACTCCGACGCGCTCGCAGCGGAAAGTCACCGCCGCGCCCACGAATCCTGGGAGACAGGGCGTTTCGATGACGAGGTCGTGCCGGTCGAGATCGTCGACCGCAAGGGGAACACCACCGTCGTCTCCCGCGACGAGGGCATCCGGCCCGACAGCACCGTCGAATCGCTCGCCAAGCTCCGCACGGTGACCCCGCACGGCGTCGTCACCGCCGGTAACGCAAGCCAGCAGAACGACGCTGCCGCAGCTCTTCTCGTCGTCGCCGAGGACAAGCTCGACGAGTACGGGCTCGAGCCGATCGGATTCCTGGAGGGCTGGACCGCTGCCGGCTGCGACCCCGCGACCATGGGTCTCGGCCCGGTCGCGGCGACCCGGAAGCTGTTCGACCGCACCGGACTCGGATTCGACGACTTCGATCTCGTCGAACTCAACGAGGCGTTCGCCTGCCAGGTTCTCGGTGTGCTGAAGGAATGGGGCTGGGACGACCGGGATCGACTGAACGTCAACGGATCCGGTATCTCGCTGGGCCACCCGATCGGCGCGACCGGTGTGCGCATGACGGCGACCGCCCTGCACGAACTGAAGCGCCGTGGCGGCGGCCGAGCACTGGTGACCATGTGCATCGGCGGCGGCCAGGGCATGGCTGCCTCGATCACCACCGCATAGGACACGAGATGACGGACCGCGACTGGACCCTGTGGGCACGCTGCCGGGGCATGGACACCACGACGTTCTTCCCGCAGAAGGAGGACGGCCGGCTCGCGGCGGCGCGCGCCGAAGCCGCGGCAAAATCGATCTGCCGATCGTGCGCGGTGGTCGCCGAATGCCGCGAGACGGCGCTGCAGGCGGACGAGACGCACGGCATCTGGGGCGGCATGACGTACGCGGAACGCCGCGCATACGCCCGCGCGCGGAAGCTGGGTCGCGTACTGTCCGCGTGACCGCTCGCCGCTACGGTGGGTTACCGGAGCGAATGTATCGTTCGTCTCCTTCAACCGAGCGAACGGTACATTCGCTCGGAGAATGCGGCGAGCACCGGACAGCGCGGACGCCGCGCGGAGAGTGTGGAAGGCACGCGGTGGGTGAGAACGGGACGGACGAGGTCGGTGCCGGCGGCGCGCACGGTGCCCTCGACCGGAACACGGTGCTCGGCAAGGTCATGATCGTGCTGCACGCCTTCACGATCGACGACCACGGCGTCAGCCTGGCCGAACTCGCCCGCCGCACCGGCATCCCGAAGGCTTCGCTGCACCGTATCGCCACCGATCTCGTCGGGGTGCGGCTGCTCGAACGCACCCCGGCCGGGTACCGGCTCGGCCGTCAGCTCTTCGAACTGGGGATGCGCGCCTCGGTGGAGCGCAGTCTCGTCGAGGTCGCGATCCCGTTCATGGAGGACCTGTACGAACGCACCCACGAGACGGTGCATTTCGGGATCCGTGACGGCATGGAGGTCGTCTACCTGACCAAGATCGGCGGCCACCGGCAGGTCGGCGCGCCGTCTCGGGTGGGTGGCCGGATGCCGTTGTACTGCACCGCAATCGGGCGTGCCCTGCTGGCGTGGGCGGAACCCGAGGTGGTGACGCATGTGCTCACCGGCCCGTTGCCGCGGCGCACTCCGCGCACGGTCGCGACGCCGGGCATGCTGCGGCAGCTGCTCGACCGGGTGATCTCCGAGGGGGTGTCCTACGAGTTCGAGGAGTCCGCGCCGGGCATCGTGTGCGTCGGCGCCCCGATCTTCGAATCGGAGGGACGTGCCGTCGCCGCGATCAGTGTCACCGGCCCGGTGACCGGGTTCCGGCCGCAGCAGCACGCCGCGTCGGTGCGGGCGGCCGCCGCCGGTATCGGTGCGACCCTCGCGCGGCGCGCGCACCTCTCCGAACAGCCCGACTGAGTTCAGCCGAGACTGGTCACCGGGATCAGTCCGCGCGTGATCGCCGAGCTCTCGTCGGACAACAGGAACGAGATGACCTTCGCGATGTCCTCCGGCTTCGACCAGTGCGTCGTGTCCGCGTCGGGCATCGCGGTCCGATTGCCGGGGGTGTCGATGACCCCGGGCAACAGCGCATTGACGCGGATGCGGTCGGGCCGGTACTCGACGGCGAGGGACTGCACGAGCGACGCGACCGCTGCCTTCGACGCGATGTAGGCGGCTGCGCCGGTGAACGGATTGTTGGTCGCGGCCGCCGAGATGCACACCACGGAGCCGCCGCCACCGCGGATCAGATGCGGCAGCGCCGCCTGCGTCACCGCGTAGGTGGTGCGCAGATTGAGGTCGATCTGGGAGTCGAGCACCTCGACCGGAGCCTCGTGGACACGCTGACCGGACACGAAGCCGCCGACCAGGTTGACCACACCGAACAGCGGGGCATCGGGATCGGCGGCGGCGAGGTCGACGGCCGCCTCGAGCTGCGCCTCGTCGGACAGGTCGGCCTCGATGAGGTGCAGGTTCGGGTGTTCGGGGACGCGGTCGAGCTCCTCCTTGACGAGCCACGGCACGACGACCCGCCAGCCTGCCGCCAGCAGATGCGCGGTCACGGCGGAACCCAGGCCGCCGGTGCCACCGGTGATGAGTGTGGTGCGTGTCATAGTCGGCAGATTAGGGCATGGCAAGTCACAGTCGCGCGGCGGGTTCCGGCAGGTGGGCAGTGCGCCGCCCCAGCTGTGCGTGTAGATGCCCACAACGGGCGCACCTGTGACGTACGTTCGAGGTCATGAAGGATATCGAGGCCGAACGCATCACTGTCGGCGGATTGTCGGCGTTCTTCGCGAGACCGCTCGGACGCAGCCGCGGCGGGATGCTGCTGCTCCCCATGATCACCGGCATCGGCGCGCAGGTCCGCGAATACGCGGAGGACATCGCCGGGGCCGGACTGACCGCGCTCGTGTGGGACCCGTTCCACGGGGTCAGCGACGACGACGCCCCGCGCGAACGCCTCGTCGAACTGATGAACGGCCTCGACGACGAGGAGTGCATCGCCGAGATGCGCACGCTGCTCGACCACATGTTCGGCGAACTGGAACTCGAGTCGGTCGGCGTGATCGGCTGGTGCCTCGGCGGACGCCTCGCCCTCATCCTCGGCAGCCGCGACGTCCGGCTCGCGAACGTCGTCGCCTACCACCCGTCGATTCACGACGAGAGGCCCCCGAACCAGACCGTCGACGCCGTCGACAGTGCCGCGCGGATCACCGCCCCGGTGATGGTGCTGCACGCGGGCGCCGACACCGTCATGTCGCCGGCCACGTTCGCACGGTTGCAGACGACCTTGCAGAACCGGGAGTCGGGTGCGACCGTAATGCACGTTTATCCGGGTGCCGAGCACGGTTTCAGCGTGCGCGCCCGGCACACGAATCCGGTCAACGCCGCAGCGTATGCGGTGTCCTGGCCGCAGGTTCTCGAGTTCGCGGCCGCCACCACTGCGGGTGACGACGACCGGGGCAGGTTGCGTCCGTCCGGCTGAGGACGACGATGGAGAGTGCGCACGCCAGGTTCGGTCACACAAGGAAGTGAGACTCGCCTATGAGTTCGGACGTACAGAGTTCAGCAGGACGCAGCGCGGTGGGGGAACCCGACCGTAGCGGCGAGGTGACCGTCCTCGAACAGGTGGTCATCCGCATCGCCGGCGACTCCGGCGACGGCATGCAGCTCGCCGGGGACCGGTTCACCGCCGAAGCCGCCGCGTTCGGCAACGACCTGGCCACCCAACCGAACTTCCCTGCGGAGATCCGCGCTCCGCAGGGCACCCTGCCGGGTGTCTCGAGCTTCCAGATCCAGATCGCCGAGTACGACATCCTCACCGCCGGTGACCGTCCCGACGTGCTCGTCGCGATGAACCCGGCCGCGCTGAAATCGAACATCGCGGACCTGCCGGCCGGCGGAATCCTCATCGTCGACATCGACGAGTTCACCAAGCGCAACCTCGCGAAGGTCGGCTACGACTCCGACCCGCTCGCCACCCCGGAGTTCGAGCAGTACCAGGTGCACGCGATCCCGATGACGTCACTGACCGTCGGTGCCGTGGAACCGGCCGGGCTCGGACGGAAGGACTCACAGCGGTCGAAGAACATGTTCGCGCTCGGCGTGCTGTCGTGGATGTACGGACGGCCGATCGTCGCGGTCGAGGAATTCCTCGACCGGAAGTTCGCGGCCCGGCCCGACGTCGCGCAGGCGAACATCCTGGCATTGCGCGCCGGCTGGAACTACGGGGAAACCACCGAATCGTTCGCCTCGCGATTCGAGATCGCGGCGGCGGCCCTGCCGTCCGGGACCTATCGGCAGATCACCGGCAACACCGCGCTCGCGTACGGGCTGGTCGCGGCCGGGCGGACGGCCGGGATGGACGTGTTCCTCGGCACCTACCCGATCACCCCGGCCTCGGACATCCTGCACGAGCTGAGCAAACTCAAGCACTTCGGCGTGGTCACCTTCCAGGCGGAGGACGAGATCGCCGGGATCGGCGCCGCGCTCGGCGCGTCCTACGGCGGTGCGCTCGGCGTCACCAGCACGTCCGGTCCCGGTGTCGCCCTCAAATCCGAGGCGATCGGCCTGGCCGTGATGACGGAACTGCCGCTGATCGTCGTCGACGTCCAGCGTGGTGGCCCGTCGACGGGTCTGCCCACCAAGACCGAACAGGCCGACCTGCTGCAGGCCATGTTCGGCCGCAACGGCGAATCCCCGGTCGCGATCGTCGCGCCGCAGTCCCCGGCCGACTGTTTCGACGCGGCGCTCGAGGCCGCGCGGATCGCCGTCACCTACCGCACCCCGGTGATGCTGCTGTCCGACGGCGCAATCGCCAATGGTTCCGAACCGTGGCGGATCCCCGACGTCGCGACGCTGCCCGCCATCGAACCGGACCTCGCGCGTGCGAACGGCGAGGGCGCCCACCTGCCGTATGCGCGGGACCCGGACACGCTGGCCCGGGACTGGGCGATCCCGGGGACGGCCGGTCTCGAACACCGCATCGGCGGACTCGAGAAGGCCAACGGCACCGGCGACATCTCGTACCACCACACCAACCACGAACTCATGACGCGGGTGCGCGCGGCCCGGATCGCCGGGATCACCGTGCCCGACCTCGACGTGGACGACCCGACCGGTGACGCGACCGTCCTCGTTCTCGGCTGGGGTTCGTCGTACGGTCCGATCGGTGAGGCGGTGCGCCGGATGCGGCGCGGTGGGCACGCGATCGCGCGGGCGCACCTGCGGCATCTGAATCCGATGCCCGCCAATCTCGGTGAGGTTCTCGGCCGGTACCGACGGGTGCTGGTGCCGGAGATGAACCTCGGGCAGTTGTCACTGCTGCTGCGTGCCCGGTTCGACGCGGACATCCAGCCCGTGACGAAGGTGTCCGGCATGGCCTTCCGGGCCGACGAACTGCACGACGCGCTGCTCGCGGAGGTCGCGGGCGCCCTCGCCGCCACGGAGGACGCGAAGACCCGGGCCGCGGTCGCGGCCGTCGTGAAGAAGGGGGAGCGGGCATGACCGGTGGGATGCGAGTCGGTGCCGACCTAGGGTTGACGGAGCACGCGGGGTTGACGGCGCACGCGCACGTGCCGCACACCGACGAACCGCAGAAGGCCAAGGACTACACGTCTTCGCAGGAGGTGCGTTGGTGCCCCGGGTGCGGTGACTACGTCATCCTCGCGACAGTCCGGTCGGTGCTGCCGCAACTGGGCATCAAGCGGGAGAACGTCGTGTTCGTCTCGGGCATCGGCTGCTCCTCCCGCTTCCCGTACTACCTCGACACGTACGGTGTGCACTCGATCCACGGCCGCGCCCCGACTCTGGCGACCGGCCTGACGGTGAGCCGGCCGGACCTGTCGGTGTGGGTCGTCACCGGCGACGGCGACAGCCTGTCGATCGGCGGCAACCACCTCATCCACGCCCTCCGCCGCAACGTGAACATGCGAATTCTCATGTTCGACAACAGGATCTACGGTCTGACCAAGGGGCAGTACTCGCCGACCTCCGAGACGGGAAAGGTCACCAAGTCGACGCCGATGGGATCGCTCGACGCGCCGTTCAACCCGCTGTCGCTGGCGGTCGGCGCGGAGGGCACGTTCGTCGCGCGCGCCCTCGATTCCGACCGGGCGGGTCTGACCGAGGTGCTGCTGGCCGCGGCGCAGCACCGCGGCACCGCGTTCGTCCAGATCCTCCAGGACTGCCCCATCTTCAACGACGGCTCGTTCGACGCCCTGCGCAAGGACGGCGCGGAGCATCGGCTCGTCCCCGTCGTGCACGGCAAGCCCATCGTCTTCGGTGTCGACGACCAATGGTGCGTGGTACGAAGCGGATTCGGGCTGCGGGTGGTACCGACCGCGGAGACCGCGCCCGAGGACATCGTCGTCCACGACGCGTACACCGACGACCCCGAATACGCCTACGCGCTGACGCGGCTGTCGACACACGATCTGACCTACACCGTCACCGGAGTTCTGCGCGCGGTCGCGCGGGACACCTACGACGACGGGGTGCGCGCGCAGATCGCACAGGCGCGGCAGGAGAAACCCGCGGATCTACAGGCGCTTCTCAACGGTGCCAATACCTGGAGCGTGTGAGCGGTGTGGGGTTTTTGGGGGGGGGGGCCCCCCAAAAGCACCACCGCCGCGGAGCCGCCCTGGGCGCCGGGAACCGGGGGGGGGTGGGGAGAGCGGGGGGGGGGGGGAAGGTGGGGGAGGGG
>NZ_JBSFRG010000033.1:0-67529 GCF_053589115.1 Rhodococcus sp. NPDC003383
GTGTGCCTTTCTGGCGGCTCCAGCCGCCAGAAAGGCACACCGGCGGCGGAGCCGCACCGTGGAAACGCGGGTGAAACATGGGTGGGCATATGCTGGCGCGCAGTATCCGGGCGTACCGGACACGCTGCGTTCGCACCGAGGAGGCCCCATGCATCTGACGCCCTCCGAACAGGAGAAGTTGCTGCTCGCCGTCGCCGGGATGGTCGCCCGGGACCGGCACGCGCGCGGCGTGAAGCTCAACTATCCGGAAACCACGGCGCTGCTCACCAACTGGGTCATCGAACGCGCCCGCGACGGGCTGTCGGTCGCCGAACTGATGGTCGCGGGCCGGGAGGTCCTGACCCGCGACGACGTGATGGACGGGGTCGCGGAGATGCTCCCCGACGTCCAGGTGGAGGCGACCTTCCCGGACGGCCGCAAACTCGTCACCATCCACCAGCCGATCGCCTGAGGAGCACGCCATGGCAGGTCTGAACACCACCGGCCCCGGAGCGATCCGTGTCCGCGACGGCGACATCGAACTCAACGCCGACCGGGAACCGGACGAGCGCCTCGAACTGGTCATCGTCAACACCGGCGACCGTCCCGTGCAGATCGGCTCGCACCTGCATCTGCCCTATGCGAATCCGGCGCTCGAGTTCGACCGGGACGCCGCGCACGGGTTCCGCCTCGACATTCCGTCGGGGACCTCCCACCGTTTCGAGCCGGGCGCGTCCCGCACCGTGCAGGCGGTCGCGTTGCGCGGCGCGCGGCGGGTGCCGGGCATCGCGATCGGTGTCCCCGACGGCGGCGCGCTCGACGGCCCCCTTTCCGAGCAGAACGGAGACTGATCCGATGGTTCGCATCTCACGGGAACGCTACGCCGCGCTCTACGGTCCCACCGTCGGCGACCAGGTCCGTCTGGGCGACACCGATCTGTGGATCGAGATCGAGGAGGACCGCACCGTCGGCGGTGAGGAAGCGGTGTTCGGCGGCGGCAAGTCCATCCGCGAATCCATGGCGCAGGGGTCCACGACCCGCGCGCAGGGCGCGCCGGACACGGTGATCACGAATGCGATCGTGCTGGACTGGTGGGGTGTCGTCCGCGCGGACGTGGGTATCCGGGACGGGCGGATCACGGCGCTGGGCCGGGCTGGGAACCCGGACATCGCGGACGGGGTGCATCCGGATCTGCAGATCGGTCCGTCCACGGACGTCATCAGCGGCGAGGGCAAGATCCTCACAGCCGGCGGCTTCGACACGCACGTGCACCTGATTTCGCCGTCGCAGATCCACGAGGCGCTCGCGACGGGGATCACCTCGATCGCCGGGGGCGGTACGGGTCCGTCGGAGGGCACGAAGGCGACGACGGTGACGCCGGGCGAGTGGCATCTGGGCACGATCCATCGGAGCCTGGAGTCGTTGCCGGTCAACGTGTTGCTGTTCGGCAAGGGCAACACGGTGAGCATGGACGGGCTGGCGGAGCAGGCGCTGGCCGGGGCCGCGGGCTACAAGGTGCACGAGGACTGGGGGTCGACGCCGGCGGCGCTGGATGCGGCGTTGCGCGCGGCCGACGAGTGGGGGCTGCAGGTCGCGTTGCATTCGGACTCGTTGAACGAGGCGGGGTTCCTGGAGTCGACGATCGAGGCGATCGGCGGCCGGTCGATCCACGCGTTCCACACCGAGGGCGCCGGCGGTGGGCACGCCCCGGACATCATGCGTCTGGCCGGTGAGCCCTATGTGTTGCCCGGGTCGACGAATCCGACGTTGCCGCACACGGTGAACACCGTCGCCGAGCATCTGGACATGCTGATGGTGTGTCATCACCTCAATCCGCAGGTGCCGGAGGATCTGGCGTTCGCGGAGTCTCGGATCCGGGCGACGACGATCGCGGCGGAGGACGTGCTGCACGACATGGGCGCGATGTCGATCACGTCGTCGGACGCGCAGGCGATGGGCCGGATCGGTGAGGTGATCACCCGGACCTGGCAGGTCGCACACGTGATGAAGGCGCGGCGCGGGTCGCTGGGGTCGTCGTTGCCGGCGGACAACGAGCGGGCCCGCCGGTATGTCGCGAAGTACACGATCAATCCGGCGATCGCGCACGGCGTGGATGCGCACATCGGCTCGGTGGAGGTCGGGAAGATCGCGGATCTGGTGTTGTGGGAGCCGAAGCTGTTCGGGGTGCGGCCCAGTGTCGTGCTCAAGGGCGGCGGCCTGGTGTGGGGTGCGCTCGGTGACCCGAACGCCTCGATTCCGACGCCGCAGCCGGTGTTGCAGCGCCCGGCGCTGACCGATGCGATCGGGGCGGACCTGTCGGTGACGTTCGTGTCGCCCGCGGCGATCGAGGACGGCCTGGCCGATCGGCTCGGGATGCGCCGGCCGCTGGTGGCGGTCGCCGACACCCGCGGTGTCGGGAAGGCGCAGATGCGCAACAACGACGTGTTGCCGCGCATCGACATCGACCCGGAGACGTTCGAGATCGACGTCGACGGGGAACGGATCGTGCCGGCCCCGGCCGAGCGGCTGCCGCTCGCCCAGTTGTATTCGCTGTTCTGACGTGGACCGGGAGTCGACGGTGCCGTCGCAGTCGCTGTTGCTGGCGTTGCTCGCCGACGCGCGGTTACCGACCGGTGCGCACACCCAGTCCGCGGGCCTGGAACCGGCGTTGCGGGCCGGGTTGCCGCCGGCGGACGTGCCGGGATACATCGCGGCCCGGTTGCGGACGGTGACGATCGTGGAGGCGGCGACCGCGGTCGTCGCCCGCCGTGTCGCGGTGGCCGGGGGCGATCTCGACGCGGTGGAGGCGGCGTGGGCCGCGCGCACACCGAGCGCGGCGCTTCGGGCCAGTTCCCGGCAGCTGGGCCGCGGATATCTGCGGTTGTTGCGGCGGTTGTGGCCGGATCAGGAACCGATTCCGCGGTCGTGGCGGCCGGCGCGGCCGGTGGCGGCGGGGATGCTGGCCGCGCGCGCGGGGTTGGATGCCGAGCACACGGCGCGGCTGGTCGGATACGACGATGCGCAGACCATCGCGGCGGCGACGCTGAAGCTCGAGCCGGTGGATCCGGCGGTGGTCACCGGCTGGGTGCTGGCGGCCGCCCCCGCCATCGAGCAGCTTGTCACGGCGGTGGCGGGATTGACCGAGCCACAGCAGATCCCGGCGTGCGCGGCGCCGCTCGTCGAACAGTGGGCCGAGAATCATGCCCACACCACAGAAAGGTTGTTCAGTGCCTGATCACAGTTGTGCCTCCACCCGTGCCCTGCGGCTCGGGGTGGCCGGTCCGGTGGGGACCGGGAAGAGTTCGCTGATCGCGTTGTTGTGCCGGGAGCTGTCCGGGGAGCTGGCGTTGGGAGTGATCACCAACGACATCTACACCGACGAGGATGCGCGGTTTCTGCGGTCGGCGGGGGTGCTGGATCCGGAGCGGATCCGCGCGGTGGAGACGGGCGCGTGCCCGCACACCGCGATCCGGGACGATGTGACGGCGAATCTGCTGGCGGTGGAGGATCTCGAGGAGGATTTCGCGCCGCTGGATGTGGTGCTGGTCGAGTCGGGTGGGGACAACCTGACGGCGACGTTCTCTCCCGCCCTGGTCGATGCGCAGATCTTCGTGCTCGACGTCGCCGGCGGCGGCGATGTGGCCCGCAAGGGTGGGCCGGGGATCGCGCGGGCGGATCTGCTGGTGGTGAACAAGACGGATCTGGCGCCCTATGTGGGGGTGGATGTGCCGCAGATGGTGGCGGACGCGGAGGCGGCGCGGGAGGGCCGGCCGGTGCTGGCGCTCTCGCGCACGGATCCGGAGTCGGTGGCGGCGTTGTGCGCGTGGGTGCGGTCGGTGCTGGCCGAGCACACCGGGGGCCGGTTGGTGCCGGTGGATCCGGGTCCGATGGCACCGCACTTCCATGCCGACGACCACGACCACGAGCACGGCCACGGGCATGGCCATGCACATGGTCACGGCCACGGGCACGCGTCGACGCCGCAGTGACCTCCCCGAACCCTGCGACCCCGCACCCTGCGATACAGCACCCCGCGACGACCGTCGCCGTGCACCGCGCGCACGGCCGCGCCCGGTGCCGGCTGGTGCCCGGCGCGTTCGGGCCGCGGGTGCTCGGCGGGGACGCGGACGGCGCGCGGGTCGCGCTGGTCGCGACCGGGGCGTTGCTGCTCGGCGGCGACGACGTCGTGATCGAGGTCGAGGTGGGGGCCGGGGCGTGGCTCGAGATCGTCGAGACCGCGGGCACCGTCGCCTACGACGCGGCCGGGCGGGCGTCGAGCTGGACGGTGCGGGCGCGGCTCGGGGCCGGTGCGACGCTGCTGTGGGACGGGTTGCCGTTCGTGATCGCCGACGGCGCCGACGTCACCCGCCGCACCGAGCTGGTGCTCGACCGCGACGCGCGGGTGCTGCTGCGGGAGACGCTGGTGCTCGGCCGCAGCGGGGAATTGGGTGGCGCGGTGCGCTCGCACACGGTCGCGACCCATGAGCAGCGTCCGCTGCTGGTCGAGGATCTGGACCTGTCCCCCGGGCTGCGCACGCTCCCGGGGATTCTCGGGTCGCATCGGGTGCTGGATTCGGTGCTGGCGTTGGGGTGGCGTCCCCCGCACGAGGATGCCGGGAACGGGGCGTATCGATTCGACCTGGACGGTCCGGGGGCGCTGGTGCGGTGGCTCGGCCGGGACCTGCACCGCTCGGGTGGGGTGGACGAGTGTGTGGTGGCGTGGCGTCACGGCCTGTGACGCCACGCCACCGTTCCCATCCCCCGGGTCTGTGGCTCAGATGAGCGTGCCGACGTCGCGGGCGACGATGTTGTCGAGGGCCCGCTCGGCGACGGCGGCGATGGTCATCGACGGGTTGCACGCGGCGGCGTTGCCGGGCATCAGCGCCCCGTCGAGCACGTACAGGCCGCGCTGCCCGAGGACGCGGCCGTCGAGGTCGCAGACGCTGCCCATGTTGGCGCCGCCGAGCGGATGCCAGGTGGACGGCACGATCGCGTTGGTGTCGACGAGGACGGCGGCGTCGCCGGCGATGCGGCGGACGGCGGGATCGATGTGGCCGTTCTGGATCCCGGCGTCGCCCTCGTGCGGCCAGCGCAGCACGGCGTCGTCGCGTCCGGCGTCGTAGACGAATTCGCCGCGGCCGTCGCTGACGCCGTAGCCGACGAGGACGGTGCTGCGGGTGTTCACCTCGAACGAGGGCAGCGACGCCTGGACCACGGTGTGGGCGTGGTGCGGATCGTCCCAGTTCTTGCTGCCGTAGACGACCGGGCCGCCCTGGACCGCCCCGAAGTCCGCGGCCATGTCGGTCCACATGTAGATGCGGTCGGCGTTGGTGCCCCAGCCGCGGCCGAGGTCGTCGGGCAGGTCGGTGATCCGTCCCTTGGCGGCGGCGCGCAGGAGCAGCCGGGTGGTGTTCAGGCTGCCCGCGGCGAGCACCAGCGCGTCGGTGGTGAGGATCTTGTTCTCGAGGACGGTGCCGGATTCGTCGGTGCGGTCGACGTACACGGTCCAGCGGCCGTCGGCGGCGCGTTCGATGTCGGTGACGTCGTGCAGGGCCTGCACGGTGGCCAAGCCGGTGGCCTCGGCGTCGGCGATGTAGGTGACGTCGACGGTGTGCTTGCCGCCGTTGTTGACGCCGAGCGCGCCGGCGCCGTCGGTGTAGGCGGGGGTCATCTCGCCGCGCAGTTCGGCGAGCGCGAAGTTCCAGTCGATCGGCATGGGGATCTTGTCGAGCGGCATGCCGGCGGCGCGGACCCGGTCGGCGAAGATGCGCGCGGCCGCGTAGTTGGCGGTGGCGACCAGTTCGTCGGGGGCGGTGGCCAGGCCGAGCATCTTCGCCACGCGCGGGTAGTGCACGCGGTTCATCAGGTCCCAGTCGAGTTCGTTCGGGAAGTGCGCGTTGAACACGTCCCGGTCCGGTTGCAGGGACATGCCCTGGTAGACGAGGGAGCCGCCGCCGACGCCGGCGGCGCACAGGGCGGTCATGTTGTCGCCGGGGACGGCTTCGACGAGGCCGACGTAGGGTTCGACGTTCAGGCGCCGGCCGAACACCTCGGGGAACGACTTGTGCCACAGCATGCGCTTGTCGGGGTCGGCGACGCGCGGGAAGGTGGTGGCGTTGGGGCCGGTGGGCCAGCGGCGGCCGCGTTCGAGGACGGTGACGGGCACCCCGGCCTGGGCCAGGCGCAGGGCGGTGACGCCGCCGCCGAAGCCGGAGCCGATGACGATCACGCGGTGCTCTTCGCGGGTGACGGCGACCCGCTTGACGCGGGCGCCGATGCCGGGGGCGGCGTGCGCGGTGGACGCGCCGGCCAGCAGTGTCCCGGCGGCGACGGCGCCGGCCAGGAAGGAGCGGCGCGTGAGTGCGGACAAGTCGATCCCCCATCGGTTTTCGGCACGGCGCAGGCCCGGACGCAAGCAAAACTAGACAGTCCGCGGCCGAAGTGTCAAGAATCGCGGGTGGGCCCGCCGAGGGACGCCAGAGCCGGCTGCAGCCAGCGCCGCAGGAACCCCCGCAGCTCGTCGTCGGATTCCATGGCGTCGCCGGTGAACATCAGCACCGACAGGCCCAGCAGCAGCGACATCACGACGATGTCGTCGACGTGCGGTTCCAGTTCCGGGTGCCGGCGCACCATCGGCGCCAGCAGCTGCCGCCCGATCGGTTTGGCGCGGTCGACCATGCCCGGATCGAACACCGGATTGTCGCCGTTCCCCCGCAGCAGCACCGCCAGCACCGGGTGCTCCCGCACCACCGTGCGCCCGAGGACGATGGTCTCCACGACGTACTCCCCCGGGTCCTCGATCTGCTCGAGCCGCGCGGTCATCTCCGCGTACGCCTCGAGCAGCTGCCCGCTGATCGCCTGGGAGACAAGCTCTTCCCGGCTCCCGAAGATCGAATACACGGTCTGCCGGGACACCCCCGCGGCCTGCGCCGCCCCGGCGATCGTGACACCTTCGAAGCCGACGTCGGCGATGAGCCCGAGCGTGGCGTCCAGAATCTTCGTGCGCGACCGCATCCGCCGATTCTCCCCCACCCGCGCGCGTCTCCGCGGCACGCGCCCCGCCCTGACCGAGCACCGCCCTGTCCGACCCCGATGTCAGACTGTGCTCGCACACATGTACGACACGAGCCGGCGGAAAGGGCGCACGATGGCGAGCGGGGACGAACCGGGCCTGCTGGAGTGGATCTCGGCCTACCTCGAGACCCTGCAGACGGCGAAACGGTCGGCGCACACCGTCAAGGCCTACCGGCTGGATCTGCGGGCGGTGTGCGAGCAGCTCGCCGCCACCCGGCAGGTCCATCCCGACGCGCTGACCGTGCAGGACGTGACGATCCGGTCGCTGCGCTCGGCGTTCGCCGCGTTCGCCCGGGAGCGGCAACCGGCGTCGGTGCGCCGCGCCTGGTCGGTGTGGAACAGTTTCTGCAACTTCCTGGTCTCCGAAGGGGTTTCGGAGGGCAATCCGATGGCGTCGATCGCCCAGCCCAAACGGCCGCAGCACACCCCGAAGGCGTTCAAGCCGGCCGCGATCGGTCAGCTGGTGGACACGCTCACCGTGCAGGCACAGCGCCCCGAGACCGGGCCACGGGACTGGCCGGGCCGCGACCTGGCGCTCATCGCGACGCTGCTGCTCACCGGCATCCGCTCGGAGGAACTGATCCAGCTGGACCTGGCGAGCATCCTCGGCGGCCGCGAGGCCCCGGTGCTGCGGGTGCTCGGCAAGGGCGCCACCGAACGGGAGATCCCGCTCGAGGACAGCTGGACGGCGATCGTCTCCGCCTATCTCGAGCAGCGGTACACCCGGTTCCCGCCGGCGCGGCGCACCGCCCGCGCCGACCGGGAGGACCTGGCGATCTGGGAACGATTCCCGCCGGAGGATCCGCTGTTCGTCGGCAGCGACGGCCGGCGCATCACCCGCGGCACCCTGCAGTACCGGGTCCGGCGGATGTACCGGCTGGCCGGGATCGAATCCGAACGCAAACGCGGCGCGCTCGCGCACGCGCTGCGGCACACCTTCGCCACCAGCCTCGCCGACAGCGGCGCGACCATGGTCGAGCTGCAGCAGCTGCTCGGGCACCGGTCCCTGCAGACGGTGCAGATCTACACCTCGGCCACCAACGACGCGGTGCGGCACGCCGCCCGCCACAACCCGGTGTACGGGCTGCTGCGCGACCCGGACTGACCGCGCCGGACACGACTCGCCGATCGGTTCGACGCGTCACGGCCCGCGAATGCTGCGAGACTGGGGCTGTTCGCCGAGTGAGGCGGGGACCGCGCCGGCACCGATCGGCCCGGTCACTGACAGACGTCGAGGGAGCAATCAGATGAGCATCCAGCCGGTCGGGTCGGGTCGTCATCGGGTCGTGGTCATCGGATCCGGATTCGGTGGACTGTTCGCCACCCAGGCCCTCAAACGCGCGGATGTCGACGTCGTGCTGATCGCCCGCACCAGCCACCACCTGTTCCAGCCGCTGCTCTACCAGGTGGCCACCGGCATCCTGTCCGTCGGCGACATCGCCCCGGCCACCCGCATGGTGCTGCGCAAGCAGAAGAACGCGCAGGTGCTGCTCGGGGAGGTCGAAACGATCGACATCGACGCGCAGACGGTCACCTCCCGATTCCTGGACCGGGTCACCGTCACCGAATACGACAGCCTCATCGTCGCCGCGGGCGCCGGCCAGTCCTACTTCGGCAACGACCATTTCGCCGAATTCGCGCCCGGCATGAAGACCATCGACGACGCCCTCGAACTGCGCGGCCGCATCCTCGGGGCGTTCGAGCAGGCCGAGTTGTCCGACGACCACGACGAGCGCACGCGGCTGCTGACGTTCGTGGTGGTCGGCGCCGGCCCCACCGGGGTGGAGTTGGCCGGGCAGATCGCCGAACTGTCGCGGCGCACCCTCAAGGGCGCGTTCCGGCACATCGACCCGACCGAGGCGCGGGTGGTGCTGCTCGACGGCGCCCCGGACGTGCTGCCCGTGTACGGGGGCAAGCTCAGCCGCAAGGCCCGCAAGACGCTCGAGCGGCTCGGGGTGGAGATCCAGCTGGGTGCGATGGTCACCGGCGTCGACGCCGAGGGCCTGACCGTCAAGGACAAGGACGGCACCGAACGGCGCATCGAGTCGCAGTGCAAGGTGTGGTCGGCCGGGGTGGCGGCGAGCCCGCTCGGCAAGCAGCTCGCCGGGCAGTCCGGCGCCGGCATCGACCGGGCCGGTCGCGTCCAGGTGCAGCCCGACCTGACGCTGCCGGGTCACCCGAACGTGTTCGTCATCGGCGACATGATGGCGCTGGACAACCTGCCGGGGCTGGCGCAGGTGGCGATGCAGGGCGGCAAGTACGCCGCGCAGCAGATCGTCGCGGGCCTGCACGGGCAGGATCCGGCGCAGCGCAAGCCCTTCCACTACTTCGACAAGGGCTCGATGGCGACGATCTCGCGGTTCAGCGCCGTCGCGAAGGTCGGCAAGCTCGAGATCAGCGGGTTCATCGGCTGGATCGCGTGGCTGTTCATCCACCTGCTGTATCTGGTGGGGTTCTCGTCGAAGCTGTCGACGTTGTTGTCGTGGGCGCAGGCGTTCTTGTCCACCGGCCGCAACGAGATGGCCGCGACCGAGCAGCAGGTGTTCGCGCGGATCGCGATCGACCGGCTGCGGGAGCACACCGAGGCCGCCGAGGCCGCGGCGGCAGCAATCGAGAAGGGCGGCTCCGGGTCGGCCCGCGAGGCCGGCTGACGCCGCACCGGCTCGGGCACCGGGTGCCCGAGCCGGCAGACAGTGGTTCCGGTTCTAGTGGCCGATGCGGTCGGCGTCGGCGATGTTGGCCAGGCGCACCTGCCCGTGCGCGACCGTGCGGTCCTGCTCGTCGGTGATCGCGACCTGCCACAGCTGCTGGGTGCGGCCACGCTGCAGCGGGGTGCCGGTCGCGGTGAGCACGCCCTCGCGGGTGGCGCGCAGGAAGTCGGTGTTGTTGTTGACACCGACGACGTTGCCGCGGTCGCCGAACCACAGGGCACCGGCGATGCTCGCGACCGTTTCGATGACCGCGCAGTACACCCCGCCGTGCACGATGCCGTAGGGCTGGTGGTGGCTCGGGGTCACCGTCCAGCGCGCCACCACCCGATCCGGGCCGGTTTCGACGAATTCGAGCCCGAGCGCGGTACCGAAGCCGACGTTGTTGGCGTCGGTGGTGGCGGCGGGATCGGGGCTGAGTTGCTTGGTCATGAAGTCTCCGTCGTCTCGGCTGTCCGGGCGTTACCGCCCTGTCCTGTCGGATGGTAGGCGCCCGCCGGGGCGCGCCGCCGCCGGGACGCGCGGGCGGTGCGGGCCCGGAAAAGATCCGGCGGGCCCCGCGGTGATGCGGGGCCCGCCGTGGGAAGGACCGGGAGTCTCTGCAGCCCTCAGGACTCCGGCGCGGTCCGACAGTAGGTGACGACCATGATTGTAGGGAAGGCTGCCCTAATCAGGCAAGGCCTCGGACGGGAAACCCTGCGGAAACGAACGCGTCGAGCAGCTGCTGGCCGCGGCGCGCGGAGACCCGCCGCGACGACGCGGCGAGCATCGGCAGCTGCGCGGCGCCGGTGACGACCGCCCGGCCGACCAGCGCCCAGAACCGGGCGCCGTCGAGCGGCGCGCAGCCCTGCAGGGTCCGGTGCACCGTGGACAGGGCGGTCACGGCGCGGTGCGCCGTCCAGATCGCGAGGGCCTGTTCGCACGGCAGCACCACCACGCCGCGGGTGCCCTCGGCGGGATCGCCGGGCAGCACCCGCAGGGTGTCGTCGGCGACGCCGGCCCAGTCGATGCCGCCGTCGCTGTCCTGGTGGATCCACAGGTTCTCCAGGCCGGGATCCCAGGCGCGCCCGTCGAGGACGACCGGTGCCAGCACCCGCCCGACGACCACGTGGATCAGCGCCCCGGCGACCTGCTCGACGGCGATGCGCGGATCCTCGACGTCGTCGAGCACGCGGCGGTAGAGCAGGTCGACACGCTGGGCCCGGTCCTCGCCGGCCAGGCGCCACCAACGGCGGCGGGGTTCCTCGTCGACGCGGGCGACGGCGTAGACGCGGGGGGCGTCCGGCGCCAGCGCGCGCAGCCGGGTGCGCGTGTCGTCGAACGCGGACCCCGGGACCGCACAGATTTCCGGGACCTCGGGACGGGTCAGCAGCAGAGTCGACACCCACACACCTCCTGATCGGCAAGCAGCACCGCGGTTCCATACCCCACGGCTTGATTAGGTGAGCCTAACCTTGGCATGTGTGGGGTGGTTGCGCAACTCCCCAGGAGACGGGATAGATAGGATTCCGTAACCTAAGTTCCCGTACGTCTCTCCGCGGACCTCGTCCGCGTCCCCGGCAGGCACCGATCCCGAGGAGCACCCCGCCCGTGACCACGATCCGACACCCGGGAGACTCACCGGTCCTGCCCGATCCGGGCCCCCCGGCGAGCCCCGCGCGGCGCGTGACCGCCACCGCGCTCGACGCCGCCCTGCTCGCCGTGCCGCTGGTGATCGGCGCGCTGCTCGTCGACACCCTCGCCGACGCGAACGGCGGCGGCCAGACCGACCGCATCGTCTTCGGGTTCGCCGCCGTCGCCGCCGCCGCCGGATTCTGGCTGTGGAACAACGGCCGCCGCGAGGGCCACACCGGCAGCAGCCTCGGCAAGCAGTGGACCGGCCTGGTCACCCGCGACGCCGCCACCGGCGCCCCGGTCGGCACCCGGCGCGCGCTGCTGCGCCGCGACACCGAGGTGGTCACCGACAAGATCGCCGCCGCCGACGGCTTCGCCCCGCTCCCCCCGGACAGCAGCGTCGCCGGGCTGCGGCGCCGCCGCCTGCTCGGTCTGGCCGCGCTGATCGTGCTGCTCGGTTTCGTGTTGCTGGCCAGCATCTCCATCGGCGCCCGCCCGATGACCTTCGCCGAGGTCCTGCACGCGCTGACCGTCAACGACGGCTCCGAGACCGACCTGATCGTGCACAGCCTGCGCATCCCCCGCACCGTGCTCGGTCTGGTCGTCGGGATCGCCCTCGGCATCGCCGGTGCCCTCATCCAGGGGCACACCCGCAACCCGCTCGCCGACGCCGGCCTGCTCGGCATCAACGCCGGCGCCGCGTTCCTCGTGGTGCTCTCGATCTACCTGTTCGGGATGACCACCCCGTCGCAGTACCTGTGGTTCGCGTTCGCCGGCGCCCTGCTCGCCGCGGTCACCGTCTTCGGGTTCGCGTCCATCGGCGGCGGCAAGGCCAGCCCGCTGAGCCTGGCGCTGGCCGGGGCCGCCGTCGCGTTCTTCCTGCAGGCCATGACCAACACGGTGGTGCTGCTCGACCAGACCACCCTCGACGGGTTCCGCTTCTGGGTGGTCGGCTCGGTCGCCGGCCGCGGCACCGACGTGCTGTGGCAGGTGCTGCCGTTCCTGGCCGCCGGCGTGGTCATCGCCCTCGCGAGTACCCCCGGCCTCAACGTGCTCGGCCTCGGCGAGGACGTGGCCCGCTCGCTCGGCACCAACGTCGCGGTCAGCCGCACCGTCGGCATCGTCGCGATCACCCTGCTCACCGGCGCCGCCACCGCCGCGTGCGGCCCGATCGCGTTCATCGGGCTGATCGTCCCGCACATCGCCCGCGCCATCACCGGACCCGATTACCGCTGGCTGGTGCCCTACGCGGGCCTGCTCGGCGGAATCCTGCTGCTGCTCGCCGACGTGATCGGCCGTATCGTCGTGCGCCCCGGCGAGCTGCAGGTCGGTATCGTGCTCGCCCTGATCGGCGCACCGTTCTTCATCGCCCTGGTCCGCCGACGGAAGCTGGTGTCCCTGTGACCGACTCGACCACCCTGGAGGCCCCGGAGCGGCGCCCCCGCCGCCTGGTGCAGGTCTCCGCCGCGATCCCGTCCCGCCCGGCCCTGCGGATCGGTCCCGTGTCGCTGGTGTGGCGCGGCCGGCACCTGCTGGTGTGTGCGGCGCTCGCCGTCGCCGCCTTCCTGCTGCTGTGCGTGAGCCTCGGCCGCGGCGACTACCCGCTGTCGGTGCCGCAGGTGCTCGACGTGCTCGCCGGCGGCGGCGCACGCCTGGACCGGTTCATCGTGCTGGATCTGCGGCTGCCCCGCGGCATCGGCGCCGTCGTCGTCGGCGCGGCCCTCGCGGTGGCCGGCGCGATCACCCAGTCGCTCTCGCGCAACCCGCTGGCCAGCCCCGACATCCTCGGCATCACCGCCGGTGCCGGCGCCGCGGCCGTCGCCCTGATCGTGGTGACCGGCGGCGGCTCGATCGTCGGGCTCCTCGCCGGTCTGGGCCTGCCGCTGGCCGCGCTGCTCGGCGGCCTGCTCACCGCGTTCGTGATCTACCTGCTGGCCTGGCGCAACGGCGTCGAGGGCTTCCGGCTGGTGCTCATCGGCATCGGCGCCAACGCCATGCTCATCGCGCTGACCAACTGGATGCTCGTCTCCGCCGACATCAACGACGTCGCCCGCGCCCAGGTCTGGCTCACCGGCTCCCTCAACGGCGCCGCCTGGAGCCAGGTGGTGCCGGCCGGCATCGCCCTGGCGGTGATCGGCACCTGGACGCTGATCGCCGGGTTCACCGTCGGTGCCCTGCGCCTCGGCGACGACACCGCCCGCTCCCTCGGCATCCGGCTGCAGACCCAGCAGGGCCTGCTGCTCGCCGCCGCGTGCGGCCTGGCCGGTATCGCCACCGCCGCGGCCGGACCCATCGGCTTCGTCGCCCTGGCCGCCCCCCAGCTCGCGGTGCGTCTCGTGCGCGCCGACGGCCCCCCGATCGTCGCGTCCGCCCTCACCGGGGCGGTGCTCGTCGTCGGCTCCGACATCATCGCCCGCACCGTCCTGCCGGTCGCCCTGCCCGTCGGGCTGGTCACCTCCGCGCTCGGCGGCCCGTTCCTGCTCTACCTCCTCGTGCGCTCCAACCGGAAGGTTTCCGCGTGACCGACATCACGACGTTCGCCCCGACCGACCCCGACGCGGCGGCCACCGCCGACCCGCGGCTCATCGCCGAGCACCTGTCCCTCGGCTACGGCGACCGGCTCATCGTCGACGATCTCGACCTGATCGTGCCCACCGGCGTCGTCACCACCGTCATCGGTCCCAACGGCTGCGGCAAGTCCACGCTGCTGCGGGCGCTGAGCCGGTTGCTGCGGCCCCGCGCCGGCAGCGTGCTGCTCGACGGCCAGGTCATCACCTCGATGCGCACCCGCGAGGTCGCCCGGGTGCTCGGCATGCTGCCGCAGGCCCCCGTCGCCCCCGAGGGCCTGACCGTCGCCGACCTGGTCTCCCGCGGCCGGCACCCGCACCAGTCCTGGCTGCGGCAGTGGTCCTCCGACGACGAGCAGGAGGTCGGGGTCGCGCTGGAACAGACCGGCATCGCCGACCTCGCCGACCGGCCCGTCGACGAACTGTCCGGCGGGCAGCGGCAACGCGCCTGGATCTCGATGGCGCTGGCGCAGGGCACCGACATCCTGCTGCTGGACGAACCCACCACCTACCTCGACCTCGCGCACTCGGTGGAGGTGCTCGACCTCGTCGACCGGCTGCACAGCGAACTGGGCCGCACCGTGGTGATGGTGCTGCACGATCTGAACCTCGCGGTGCGCTACAGCGATCACCTCGTCGTGATGAAGGCCGGGCGCATCGTCGCCGCCGGCGCCCCCGCCGAGGTGATCTCCGTCGAGTTGCTGCGCGAGGTGTTCGGCCTCGACGCCGCCGTCATCGACGACCCGGTGTCCGGGCGGCCGTTGATCGTGCCGATCGGCGCGCGGCACGTCTACGGCACCGTCGGCGGCGCGGACCGGCCCGGGGTGAAGGGCCGCGACACGCCGGGCGACCAGGACCAAAGACCCTACGACTAGGGGTAGTACGCACAGCGTCGGAGAGAGTCCGTAGAATCGTTGCATGGCAGCACTCGGCGAACTCGAGCGAGCAGTGATGGACCACCTCTGGGCTTCCACCGAACCCCAGACGGTGCGGCAGGTCCACGAGGCCCTGTCCAGTCGACGGTCCCTCGCGTACACCACGGTCATGACCGTCCTGCAACGACTCGCGAAGAAGAATCTGGTCATCCAGCAGCGCGACGACCGTGCCCACCGCTACCTGCCGGTGCACGGCCGGGAAGAACTCGTCGCCGGACTCATGGTCGACGCCCTCGACCAAGCCGACAGCCGCGGCCGCACCGCCGCACTCGTCCACTTCGTCGGCCGCGTCGGCGCCGACGAAGCCGCAGCTCTGCGCGAAGCGCTGGCCGCCCTCGAAGCCAAGGAAGCCGACACGTCCACGACCCCCGAGCACGACGGCCGCACGAGCTGACACACTGGATGCCATGAACGCGACCACCGCGCTGGTCTTCGGCATCCTCGCGCTGTTCCTCGCCGGCCCCGTCCCGGCGCTGCTGAGCAGAGCGACCTGGCCGTACCGCACGCCCCGCGCCGCCCTGGTGCTGTGGCAGGCGGTCGCGCTCGCCGCGGTCCTGTCCGCGTTCAGCTCCGGCCTCGCCATCGCGGCGCTGCTACTCGTCCCCGGCGAGGACGGGCGGCCCACCACCGAACCGCTCCGCGAGATCGACGTGCTCGGGCTGCCGCTGTGGCTCACCTACGTGCTCGTGTTCACCGCGACCGTGCTCATCGGCGCCCGGCTGATGTACTCCACGCTGCGGGTGGCGGTGCGCACCCGCCGCCGCCGCTCCCGGCACCGCACCCTCGTCGACCTGCTCGACCGCCGCGAAAGCGGCGCCGCGATCCGCCAGCTCCCGCACGTGCGCATCCTCGACAGCGCCGACCCCATCGCCTACTGCCTGCCCGGGTTGCGGCACCGGGTGGTGCTCAGCGAAGGCACCCTCGATCACCTCGACGACACCGAACTGCGCGCCGTGCTCAGCCACGAGCACTCCCACCTGCGGGCCCGGCACGACCTCGTCCTCGAGGCCTTCACCGCCGTCTACGAGGCGTTCCCCCGCTGGGTGCGTTCCGGCTCCGCGCTCGGCTCGGTGCAGCTGCTCATCGAGATGCTCGCCGACGACTCGGCCGTCCGCGCCACCGGGCCCGTCCCGCTGGCCCGCGCCCTCGTCACCTGCGCCGAATCCCGCACCCCGAACGGCGCGATGGCCGTCGGCGGTCCCTCCACGCTGCTGCGCGTCCAGCGGCTCGCCGGACCGGGCGGCGACACCCGCACCGCCGCCGTCGCCTACATCGCCGCCGCCGCGATCCTCGTGATCCCCACCCTCGCGGTCGCGGTGCCCTGGCTCGTCGAGGTCGAACGCCTGCTGCGTTCCTGGTAACCCTCCCGCCGACAGTGACATAGGTCACATTCGGAAACGTGCGACCCCGATCTCCACACCGGCAGGTGACAGGGGAAGCTGTATCCATGACCGTCGAAGACTCCGCAACCCCCGCAACGCCCCGCGCCCAGATCGGCGTCACCGGCCTGGCCGTCATGGGATCGAACATCGCCCGCAACTTCGCCCGCAACGGGTACACCGTCGCCCTGCACAACCGCAGCATCGCCAAGACCGACGCGCTGCTCGCCGAGCACGGCGACGACGGCGACTTCGTGCGCACCGAGACCGTCGAGGAGTTCGTCGCCGCGCTGGAGAAGCCCCGACGCGTCCTGATCATGGTCAAGGCCGGCGACGCCACCGACGCGGTCATCGGCGAGCTCGCGGACGCCATGGAACCCGGCGACATCATCATCGACGGCGGCAACGCCCTCTACACCGACACCATCCGCCGCGAAGCCGAACTGCGCGCCCGCGGCCTGCACTTCGTCGGCGCCGGCATCTCCGGCGGCGAGGAAGGCGCCCTCAACGGCCCGTCCATCATGCCCGGCGGCCCCGCCGAATCCTATGCCGCCGTCGGCCCGCTGCTCGAGAAGATCGCCGCCCAGGTCGACGGCACCCCCTGCTGCACCCACATCGGCCCCGACGGCGCCGGACACTTCGTCAAGATGGTGCACAACGGCATCGAATACGCCGACATGCAGCTCATCGGCGAGGCCTACCACCTGCTGCGCGACGCGCTCGGCTACGACGCCGGCCAGATCGCCGACGTCTTCGCCGACTGGAACACCGGCACCCTCGAGTCCTACCTCATCGAGATCACCGCCGACGTGCTCCGCCAGACCGACGCCGCCACCGGCAAACCCCTCGTCGACGTCATCGTCGACGCCGCCGAACAGAAGGGCACCGGACGCTGGACCGTCAAGGCCGCCCTCGACCTCGGCGTCCCGGTCACCGGCATCGCCGAGGCCGTCTTCGCCCGCGCCCTGTCCGGCTCCCGCGACCAGCGGGCCGCCGCCCGCGGCCTGGCCGCCGGCACCCTCGGCGCCGCCCCCACCGACGCCGCCCAGTTCACCGAGGACATCCGCGCCGCCCTGTACGCCTCGAAGATCGTCGCCTACGCCCAGGGCTTCGACCAGATCGCCGCCGGCAGCGCCGAATACGGCTGGAACGTCGACCGCGCCGCGCTGGCCACCATCTGGCGCGGCGGCTGCATCATCCGCGCCCAGTTCCTCAACCGCATCAAGGAGGCCTACGACGCCGACCCGGCCCTGCCCAGCCTGATCCTGGCCCCCTACTTCCGGGACGCCATCGAGGCCGGCATCGACAGCTGGCGCCGCGTCGTGGTCACCGCCACCCAGCTCGGCATCCCGATCCCGGCGTTCGCCTCGTCCCTGTCCTACTACGACGGGCTGCGCGCCGACCGCCTGCCCGCCGCCCTCACCCAAGGCCAGCGCGACTTCTTCGGTGCCCACACCTACGAGCGCACCGACCGGCCCGGCAAGTTCCACACCCTGTGGAGCGGCGACCGCAGCGAAGTCGACGCCTGACCCGCACATGACCGGCACCGCGGCGGCCTCGGCGGCGTGCGCCCTCGCCGCCGCGGTGCTGTTCGCCGCCGCCAGCGTCGCCCAGCAGCGCTCGGCCGCCGCCGTCCCCGGCGACCGGCCCCTGCTGGGCGGGCTGCTGCGCAGCCCCCGCTGGTGGGCCGGCATCCTCGGCGACGGCGGCGGCTACCTGCTGCAGGTCGCCGCGCTCGCGCTCGGCGCGATCCTGCTCGTCCAACCCCTGCTCGTGACCTCGCTGCTGTTCGCGCTGCCGATGTCCGCGCTCGCCGGCGGCCGCCGCATCGGCCGCAGCACCTGGCTGCTCGCCGCCGCCCTGTGCGTGTCCCTGGCCGTGTTCCTCGTCGTCGGCAACCCCACCGAAGGCGCGCTCGACGCGGCCGCCCGGCACTGGGCGCTGCCGCTCGGCACGGTCCTGGCGGTCGCGGCCTGCGCGGCCGGCGCCGCCGCGCTCCCGGTCGGGGCCCCCACCCGGGCCCTGCTGCTCGGGTCCGCCGGCGGCATCCTCTTCGGCGTCGCCGTCGTGTTCACCAAACACGTCACCGACCTGTTCGAACACGGCCTCGGCACGGTCGTCGGCTCCTGGCAGACCTGGGCGCTGGTCACCGCCGGTCTCACCGGCGGCTACCTGCAGCAACTCGCCTTCCAGGCCGGGGCGCTCGGCGCATCCCTGCCCGCCCTGACCATCGGCGAACCCCTCGCCGCGGTGTTCCTCGGCATGACCGTGCTCGGGGAACGGCTGCGGGTCGACGGCCCCGGCCTGGCGCTGGTCGTCGCGTCCGTCGTCGCCATGCTCGCCACCACCGTCGCCCTGTCCCGCGACCAGGCGCACCACACCCCCGACACCGCCGCGCACCCGCACGACGCGACCGATCCGGACATCGCCCAGTAGAATGGTGCCCCATCCGACCACGCTCGGCGCGCGGCGACCGCGCGGCCGAGCCCGACGAGAGGAACCAGGTGCCCACGGCACCCACTATCACCAGCACGGCACTATCCCCGGTCGTCACGGCCGACGCGGACTCCGATTCCGCCGGTTCGGAGGGCTCCTCTAGCGAGCCGGGTGACAGACCCGGCGGAACCGAAACCCGGCAGGAGCGGCCCTGATGTCCGTTCTGCTGTCCATACTTTCCCTGGTCGGCTTCGTTGCGCTGACCGCCGGCACGGCCCTGTTCGTGGCCGCCGAATTCTCCCTGACCGCGCTCGAACGCAGCACCGTCGACGCCCACGCCCGGGACGGTGACCGCCGCGCCCGCCAGGTGCAGCACGCCCACCGCACCCTCTCGTTCCAGCTGTCCGGCGCCCAGCTGGGCATCACCATCACCACCCTGATCACCGGCTACCTCGCCGAACCGGTGCTGGCGCGGTTCCTGAACCCGCTGCTGCAGGCCGTGGGCCTGAGCGAATCCACCGCCTCCGGCATCTCCCTCGCCCTCGCCCTGATCCTCGCCACCTCCTTCTCGATGATCTTCGGGGAGCTGGTGCCGAAGAACCTGGCCATCGCCCACCCGCTCGGCACCGCCCGCGCCACCGCGGGACTGCAGGTCGCGTTCTCCCTCGTGTTCAAGTGGGCCATCCACTTCCTGAACGGCTCCGCGAACTGGGTGGTGCGGCGGCTCGGCATCGAACCCGCCGAGGAACTGCGCTCGGCGCGGTCCCCGCAGGAACTCGGCTCCCTGGTCCGCGCCTCCGCGGAAAGCGGTGCCCTGGACGAACGCACCGCGTTGCTCGTCGACCGCTCCCTGCGGTTCGGCGACCGCACCGCCGAGGACCTGATGACCCCGCGGGTGACCATCGAATGCCTCGACCAGCACGACACCGTGCTGGACCTGATCGACCTGTCCGACCGCACCGGCTACTCGCGGTTCCCCGTCGTCGACGGCGACCTCGACGCCACCCTCGGGGTCGTGCACGTCAAACACGCCTTCACCGTTCCGGGTCCGCGCCGCGCCCACACCCCGCTGCGCACCCTCGCCCGGCAGGTGCCGATCGTGCCGTCGACCCTCGACGGCGACGAGGTGATGGAACGCGTCCGCGCCGACGGCATGCAGGTCGCGCTCGTCGTCGACGAATACGGCGGCACCGCCGGCATCATCACCATGGAGGACCTCATCGAGGAGATCGTCGGCGACGTCCGCGACGAACACGACGAACCCGAACCCGACGCCCGGCAACTCGACGACGGCTGGTCCTGCTCCGGGCTGCTGCGCATCGACGAGATCGCCGGCCTCACCGGCTACCACGCCCCCGACGGCGACTACGAAACCATCGGCGGCCTGATCCTCGACGAACTCGGCCGCATCCCCGACACCGGCGACGAGATGCTGCTCCCGGCGCGTCCCGGCGACCACACCGAACGCTGGCTCGCCAGGATCCTGGCGATGGACGGACACCGCATCGACCGGATCCTGCTCACCCCGGTCCCCGCGGACACCGACCCCGACGCGGCCCCCGAGACGCACGACACCGACGGTGGCGCCGCGGACCACACCGACCCGGTCGCGCACACGAACGGAGAGCAGCGATGAACGACCTGCTCGGTGTCCTGCTCACCGTGGTGCTCCTCGCCGGCAACGCCTTCTTCGTCGGCGCCGAATTCGCGCTCATCACCGCCCGCCGCGACCGGCTCGAATCGCTCGTCGCCCAGGGCAAGAAACGCGCCGCGACCGTCATCGACGCCGGGGAACACCTGTCGCTGATGCTCGCCGGATCCCAGCTGGGCATCACCATCTGCTCGATCCTGCTCGGCCGCGTCGGCGAACCGGCGATCGCGCACCTGATCGAGGCGCCGCTGCACGCGGCCGGCCTGCCGGACTCGCTGCTGCATCCCCTCGCGTTCACCGTCGCGCTCGCGCTCGTGGTGATCCTGCACATCCTGCTCGGCGAGATGGTGCCCAAGAACATCGCGATCGCCGGACCGGAACGCACCGCGATGCTCCTCGTCCCGGTGCACCTGCTGTTCATGCGCCTGGCCAAGCCGCTCATCGCGTTCTACAACCTGTGCGCCAACCTGTCCCTGCGGCTGATGCGGGTCGAACCGAAGGACGAACTCGAGGTCACCGTCACCGCCATCGAACTGTCGGAGATGATCGGCGAATCCCGCTCCGAAGGGCTGCTCGACGAGGAGGAACACCGCCGCCTCACCCAGGCCCTGGAAACCAGCGGCCGCACCGTCACCGAGGTGATGATCCCCATCGACCGGGTACGGACCGTGCCGATCACCGCCGGCGGCACCACCCTCGGGGTGCTCGAACAGGCCGTCATCGACACCGGCTTCTCCCGCTACCCGACCCTCGACCCGACCGGGAAGGTCACAGGCTACCTGCACATCAAGGACGTGCTGGAGCTGGTGCGCGACGAGAACGCCGGACCCGACACGGTGATCCCGCCCGCGGAGGTGCGGGAACTGCCGCAGGTCGCGCTCACCAGCGCACTCGACGACGCCCTCGCGCTGCTGCGCCGCACCAGCTCCCACCTGGGCGGGGTGGTCGACGCCACCGGCACCGTCGTCGGCATCGTCGCCCTCGAGGACCTCGTCGAGGAATTCGTCGGAACCGTGCGCGACGCCACCCACCGCATCGCCGACCCCGCCCCGGGGAACCGCACCCCGTGAGCCGCCGATGACCCTCCACACCCGCACCGGCACCCGCACCGGAACCCCCGGCACGGCCGCGGCGGTGCGGTCCGAACCCGACTGGACCGCCCGCCGCGACCGGCACCGCGCCGCCGCCGACGAGCTGCTCGCCGGGCACCTGCGCCGGCGCGCGGCCCGGCAGGCCCATCCGGTGCACGACTTCCTGTTCACCTACTACAACCACCGGCCCAACCAGCTGCGGCGTTGGCATCCCGGTTTCGGGGTGGTGCTGCTCGGCGACGCCACCCGCGAGTACCGCGACCATCCCGCCTACGAACGCGTCGTCGTCGACGGGCAGCCCGGGGTCACGGTGTCCCGGCGCGCGGCGCTCGACCGGCTCGGCACGGTCGAGTTCGTACGGGATCTGCTCGCGGCCACCGCGTCCCGGCCGCCGCAGCTCGGCTGCTTCGGGCTGCACGAGTGGGCGATGGTGTACCGCACGGACGACGCCGGGGTGCGGCACAACGCGGTGCCGCTGCGGCTCGGGCACGACGGCACCGACGCGGTGGTGGAATCATTGCAGTTGCGCTGCACCCATTACGACGCGTTCCGGTTCTTCACCCCCGAGGCGGCCCCGCGCAACGCCGAGACCCTGACCCGGCAGACCCAGATCGACCGGGAACAACCCGGCTGCCTGCACGCCGGCATGGACCTGTACAAGTGGTGCTACAAACTGTCCCCGCTGGTCGAGTCGGACCTGCTCCTGGACTGCTTCCGGCACGCCCGGGCGGCACGCGAACTGGACATGAGGGCCAGCCCGTATGATCTGAGCGAATACGGCTACTCGCCCATCACGATCGAGACTGCCGCCGGACGCGCACAGTACGTCCGCGAGCAGTCGGCGCTCACCACCCGCGCCGCAGCCCTGCGCCAGGAGCTGTTGAATCGATGCACCGCGCTGGCGGCGTGTCTCACCGACACGCAGATAACTACCGGCGGGTAACATGTTGGTGTTTTTCGTGCGGCACCGGTCGGCCCGACCGCACCGGGTGCACAGTTACCGGAAAGAGTGAGGCAATGACAGAACGCATTCAGGTCGGCGGACTCCAGGTCGCCAAGGTGCTCTACGACTTCGTCAACAACGAGGCCATCCCCGGGTCCGGTGTCGACGCGGACGCGTTCTGGGCCGGCGCCGACAAGGTCATCCACGACCTCGCGCCCCGCAACCGGGAACTGCTCGCCATCCGCGACGACCTCCAGAGCAAGATCGACACCTGGCACCGCGACCGCGCCGGACAGCCCCACGACCCGGCCGCCTACAAGGCGTTCCTGCAGGAGATCGGCTACCTCGTGCCGGTGCCCGCCCCGTTCGAGGTGACCACCGCCAACATCGACTCCGAGATCGCCACCACCGCCGGCCCGCAGCTGGTCGTGCCGGTCCTCAACGCCCGCTTCGCGCTCAACGCCGCCAACGCCCGCTGGGGCTCGCTGTACGACGCGCTGTACGGCACCGACGCCATCTCCGAGGAAGGCGGCGCCGAAAAGGGCACCGGCTACAACAAGGTCCGCGGCGACAAGGTCATCGCCTGGGCCCGCGACTTCCTCGACAAGGCCGCACCCCTGGCGACCGGCTCCCACACCGGCACCACCGCCTACCGCATCGAGGACGGCGCGCTGAAGGTCACCCTCGCCGACGGCACCGTCACCACCCTCGCCCAGCCCGAGAAGCTCGTCGGCTACCTCGGCGACCCCGCCGCCCCCACCTCGGTCCTGCTGCGCAACAACGGCCTGCACATCGACATCCAGATCGACCCGGCCTCCCCGATCGGCAGCACCGACACCGCCGGCATCAAGGATCTCGTCCTCGAATCGGCCGTCACCACCATCATGGACTTCGAGGACTCCGTCGCCGCCGTCGACGCCGACGACAAGGTCGTCGGCTACCGCAACTGGCTCGGCCTCAACCGCGGCGACCTGTCCGAATCGTTCACCAAGGGCGACAAGACCCTCACCCGCACCCTCAACGCCAACCGTGTCTACACCGCACTCGACGGCAGCGACCTCGAACTGCACGGCCGCTCCCTGCTGTTCGTCCGCAACGTCGGTCACCTCATGACCAACCCCGCCGTCCTCGACAGCGAGGGCAACGAGGTCCCCGAAGGCATCCTCGACGCCCTGATCACCACCCTGTGCGCCATCCACGGCCTGCACACCGACGAGGCCCACGGCCCGCTCGGCAACAGCCGCACCGGCTCGATCTACATCGTCAAGCCCAAGCAGCACGGCCCCGACGAATCCGCCTTCACCACCGAGCTGTTCGGCCGCGTCGAGGACGTCCTCGGCCTGCCCCGCAACACCCTCAAGGTCGGCATCATGGACGAGGAACGACGCACCACCGTCAACCTCGCCGCCTGCATCGAGGCCGCCTCCGAGCGCGTCGCGTTCATCAACACCGGCTTCCTCGACCGCACCGGCGACGAGATCCACACCTCCATGGAAGCCGGCGCCGTGGTCCGCAAGGCCGCCATGAAGCAGCAGAAGTGGATCCTCGCCTACGAGGACTGGAACGTCGACACCGGCCTCGCCTGCGGACTGCAGGGCAAGGCGCAGATCGGCAAGGGCATGTGGGCCATGACCGACCTCATGCACGACATGCTCGTGCAGAAGATCGGCCAGCCCAAGGCCGGCGCCAACACCGCCTGGGTGCCCTCGCCCACCGGCGCCACCCTGCACGCCACCCACTACCACGAGGTCGACGTCTTCGCCGTCCAGGACGAGCTCGCGGGCAAGACCCGCGCCACCGTCGACGACATCCTCACCATCCCGCTCGCCGAGAACACCGACTGGTCCGACGCCGAGAAGCGCGAGGAACTCGACAACAACTGCCAGTCCATCCTCGGCTACGTGGTGCGCTGGATCGACCAGGGCGTCGGCTGCTCCAAGGTCCCCGATATCCACGACGTCGCGCTCATGGAGGACCGCGCCACCCTGCGCATCTCCAGCCAGCTGCTCGCCAACTGGATCCGCCACGACGTCGTCAGCGCCGAGGACGTCGTCGCCGCCCTCGAGCGGATGGCTCCCGTCGTCGACCGGCAGAACGCCGGCGACGCCGCCTACCGCCCGATGGCCCCGAACTTCGACGACAGCATCGCCTTCCAGGCCGCCAAGGAACTGATCCTCGAAGGCACCAAGCAGCCCAGCGGCTACACCGAGCCGATCCTGCACCGCCGCCGCCGCGAGTACAAGGCCAAGTACGCCTGATCCGCAGCACACGACGCGGGGCCCCGTCCGACCCGGACCGGGGCCCCGCCCCGTTTTCCGTACACTGCGGGAGCCCGGAAAGAGAAGAAACGAGGCGGACGAACACGTGAGTCGACATCGCAGTTCCGGCGGCGTCCGAGGCATCAGCAAAGGCCCGATCATCGCCGTCGTCACCATCGTGCTGCTCGTCCTCGCCACCATCGGCTGGTTCCGGCTCCGCGACCACATCGACGACCAGGGCATCCAGGCCGCCCAGACCTGCGTCGAAGGCGACGCCGTCCTCCAGGTCAGCGCCGACCCCGCGATCACCCCCGCCCTCACCACCCTGGCCGAACAGTGGACCGCCGACACCCGCCGCGTCATCCGCGACCACTGCATCACCGCCCGGGTCACCGCCACCCCCGGCACCCCCGCCGCCGCGGCCCTCGCCACCGGCGGCTGGGACCCCGCCCTCGGACCCGAACCCGCCCTGTGGGTCCCCGCCGACACCCGCGCCACCACCCGCGCCGCGGACGCCGTCGCCGGACAACCCAAATCCCTCGCCGCCTCCCCCCTCGTCCTCGCCGTCCCGCCGGAACTCGCGCAAGCCCTCACCACCGCCGGGATCGACTGGGATCGACTGCCCGACCTGCAGGCCCGGCCCGACGCACTCGACACCCTTGGACTGCCCAGGTGGGGTGCCCTGCGCCTCGCCCTCCCCACCGGCGCCGACACCGACGCGACCACCGCCGCCCTCGAGGCCGTCGCCGCCGCCGTGACCGGCACCGGCACCGGTGCCCTCACCCTCGACCGGGCCGAGTCCCGGCCCGCCGTCGCCGCCGTCACCGCACTCGCGCTCGGCGCCAACCCGCTCGGCGCCGCCGCCGGCCCCACCACCGCCGACGCGCTCACCGCCGTCGCCACCGCACCCACCGCCACCGGCGCCGTGCACGCCGTCCCCGTCGTCGAACAACACCTGTACACGGCGCTGAAGAACCACACCCTCGCCGGCATCACCACCTACCGGCCCGCCGGCCCCGCCCCGACCGCCGACTACCCCGCCGCCATCGTCGACGCCCCCTGGGTCGACGAAACCCTCTCCCGCGCCGCCGCCGAATTCGTCGACTACGTCCGGCAACCCGAGCAGGCCCGCGTCCTCGCCGACGCCGGATTCCGCGTCGACGGACAACCCACCCCCACCGGCGCCCCGCTGCCGTTCGAACCGCTCGGCCCCGCACTCGCCACCCCCGACGCCGCCACCGTCGACGCCCTCCTGCACACCCGGCTCAACCCGGTCCCCACCCGCACGACCGTCCTCCTGATCGACACCGGCGCATCCGACCCGCTCGGCACCGTCACCACCACCCTCGCCGCCGTCCTGGACCGCTCACCCGACAACTCCGAGATCGGACTGCGGTTCTCCCCGAACAGCGACGACACCACCGATCCGGCCGCCGTCGACCTCGGTGCCCTCATCGCCGACCGGCGCGCGGCGCTCACCGCCGCGCTGTCCGATCCCGACACCGGATCGCCGCTCACCTACGACGCGATCACCGAGGCCTACCGCGACGCCGCCAACGGGTACCGCCCCGGCCGCCCCAACTCGCTGCTCATCGTCACCACCGGAATCGACGACACGGCAACCGACGACACCGCCCGCGAAGAACTCCTCGACCTCGTCGCCGAAACCCAGGCCCGCGACCGGGACATCCGCATCGACATCGTCCTCCTCGATACCACCACGACCGACACCACCACGACCGCGAGCACCGCCACCACCGGCACCGACCTCGAAACCCTCGCCGACGACACCGGCGGCACCTTCGTCACCGTCGACCCGGACAACGGCACCACCCTGTCCGACACCCTCCGAAAGCTGATGTCCTGACACCGTGATCCGGCTACTCGTCGTAGGAACCTTCCTCGCCCTCCTCACCTTCTGGCTGCACCGCCGCTACGTCCGCGCCCCCGAACTGCGCGGGCCGGCCGCCATCGCCGCCACCACCGTCCTCGTCGCCGGAGCCGCCCTCACCCTCACCGCCTCCCTCGTCGGCACCACCCTCGACCCCGCCTGGGCACGCCCCCTCGGCTACCTCGGCTGGACCTGGCTCGCCGTCCTGCTGTACCTGACGCTCTGGGCCGTCGTGATCGGCCTGACCCGCCTCGCGAACCGGCTGTCCTGGTCCCTGCGACGCACCGAACGACCCACCGCCCCCTCCCGACGCCGCACCCTGCGCATCGCCACCGCCGTCGCCGCCCTCACCTCGGTCACCGCCGTCGCATACGGAACCGTCGAAGCCTCCCACCCCCGCATCGCGCACGTGCGGGTACCGCTCCAGCGCCTGCCCGCCGAATTCGACGGGCTGCGCGTCGCCCTCGTCACCGACCTGCACGTCGGCCCGGCGCGCGGCGCGGACTTCACCCGCAAGGTCGTCGACCTCGTCGCCGGCGAGAACCCCGACCTGATCGTGCTCGGCGGCGACCTCAGCGACGGCACCATCGCGCGCGTCGCCGCCGACCTCGAACCCCTCCGGGACCTGGACGCACCACTCGGGGTGTTCGGGGTCAGCGGCAACCACGAGTACTACTCCGACGACGCCCTGGCCTGGCTCGACCACTGGGAAACCCTGGGCGTGCAGACACTGCGCAACGAACACGTCACCCTCACCCGCGGCGCCGACAGCATCGACATCGCCGGGGTGTACGACTGGACGGCCCCTGCCCCGCACGAAGCCGACCTCGCGGCGGCCCTCGACGGCCGCGACCCGAACCGGTTCGTGCTGCTCGCCGCGCACCAGCCCCGCCAGGTACTCGACGCCGCCGAACTCGGCGTCGACCTGCAACTGTCCGGCCACACCCACGGCGGCCAGATGTGGCCGCTCGGCCTGTTCGTGCCCCTGGCCAACCCGAGCGTCACCGGACTCGACCGGTTCGACGACACCACCCTCTACACCTCGCGCGGCGCCGGCGCGTGGGGGCCACCCGTCCGCGTCGCCGCACCCCCCGAGATCACGATCCTCGAACTCGTCACCGAACCCTGATCGAATCCGGACCCCTGCGTGCCCGGACCCTGCGGTCAGGCCCCGACGTACTGCGCGAGGTGCTCCCCCGTCAGCGTCGAGCGCGCGGCGACCAGATCCGCCGGGGTGCCCTCGTAGACGACCCGGCCACCGTCGTGGCCGGCACCGGGTCCGAGATCGATGATCCAGTCGGCGTGCGCCATCACGGCCTGATGGTGCTCGATGACGATCACCGACTTCCCCGCATCCACGAGCCGGTCCAGCAGCGCCAGCAGGTTCTCGACGTCGGCGAGATGCAGGCCCGTCGTCGGTTCGTCGAGGATGTACACTTCGCCGCTCTCGCCCATCTGGACGGCCAGCTTGAGACGTTGCCGCTCGCCGCCGGACAGCGTCGTGAGCGGCTGCCCGATCTTGATGTAGCCGAGCCCCACGTCGGCGAGGCGCGCGAGGATCCGGTGCGCCGCCGGGATCTTCGCCTCGCCCGACCCGAAGAACTCCTCGGCCTCGGCCACCGACATGTTGAGGACCTCGTCGATGTCCCTACCGCCGAACCGGTATTCGAGCACCTCGGCCTGGAATCGCTTGCCCTCGCACACCTCGCACGGCGTCGCCACCCCGGCCATCATCGCCAGGTCCGAGTACACGACGCCCGCACCGTTGCAGTTCGGGCACGCACCCTCCGAATTCGCGCTGAACAGAGCGGGTTTGACCCCGTTCGCCTTCGCGAACGCCTTGCGGATCGGTTCCAGCAGACCCGTGTACGTCGCCGGATTGCTGCGCCGTGAGCCCTTGATCGCCCCCTGATCGATCGCGACGACACCGTCCCTGCCCGCGACCGACCCGTGGATCAGCGAACTCTTCCCCGACCCCGCCACACCCGTCACGACGACGAGCACCCCGAGCGGAATGTCGACGTCGACGTCCTGCAGATTGTGGGTGTCCGCCCCACGGATCTCGAGTGCCCCCGACGGCGTCCGCACCGAAGTCTTCAGTGCCGCACGGTCGTCCAGATGCTTACCGGTCAGCGTCCCGCTCGACCGCAGCCCCTCGACCGTGCCCTCGAACACGATCTCGCCACCGTCGGCCCCGGCGCGCGGGCCGAGGTCGACCACATGATCGGCGATGGCGATCGCCTCGGGCTTGTGCTCGACGACGAGCACCGTGTTTCCCTTGTCGCGCAACTGCAACAGCAGTTCGTTCATCCGCGCGATGTCGTGCGGGTGCAGGCCGATCGTCGGCTCGTCGAATACATAGGTCACGTCGGTGAGCGACGACCCGAGATGCCGGATCAGCTTGGTGCGCTGTGCCTCGCCACCGGACAGGGTGCCGGCAGGCCGGTCGAGGCTCAGATAGCCGAGTCCGATGTCGACGAACGAATCGAGGGTCCGGCTCAGCGATTTCAGCAGCGGGGCGACCGACGGCTCGTCCAGCCCCCGCACCCATTCGGCGAGGTCGCTGATCTGCATCGCGCAGGCGTCGGCGATGCTGATGCCGCCGATCTTCGACGACCGGGCCTCCGCCGAGAGACGGGTGCCCTCACAGTCGGGACACGTCTGGAAGGTGACGGCCCGGTCCACGAATGCCCGGATGTGCGGCTGCATCGCCTCCCGGTCCTTGGACAGAAACGACTTCTGGATCTTCGGGATCAGGCCCTCGAACGTGATGTTGATGCCGTCGACCTTGACCTTCGTCGGCTCCTTGTACAGCAGATCGTTCAGCTGCTTCTTCGTGAACTTCGAGATCGGCTTGTCGGGGTCGAAGAATCCGCATCCGCGGTAGATCCGGCCGTACCAGCCGTCCATGCTGTACCCGGGGATCGTCAGCGCACCCTCGTTGAGGGACTTGCTGTCGTCGAACAGCGCGGTGAGATCGAAATCGGAGACCTTGCCCATGCCCTCGCAGCGCGGGCACATGCCGCCGGTGATGCTGAAGCTGCGGCGTTCCTTCACGGTCCGGCCGCCCTTCTCGACCATCACCGCCCCGGCGCCGCTGAGCGACGCCACGTTGAACGAGAACGCCTGCGGCGAACCGATGTGCGGCTTGCCCAGCCGGCTGAACAGGATGCGCAACAGCGTGTTGGCGTCGGTTGCGGTGCCGACCGTCGACCGCGGATTCGCGCCCATCCGCTCCTGATCGACGATGATCGCCGTGGTCAGGCCCTCGAGCACATCCACGTCCGGACGAGCGAGCGTCGGCATGAATCCCTGCACGAACGCGCTGTACGTTTCGTTGATCATGCGCTGTGACTCGGCTGCGATCGTCGCGAACACCAGCGAGCTCTTCCCGGATCCCGACACCCCGGTGAAGACCGTCAGCCGTCGCTTGGGAATCTCGACATCGACGTTCTGGAGGTTGTTCTCGCGAGCACCGTGCACCCGGATCAGGTCGTGACTGTCGGCCGGGTGTCGCCCCCCGGTGGGCACCGTCCTCGTCGCCGTCTCGGTCCTCGTGCCCATCGCATCTCCCCGTTCCGTTCTGTTCGCTCTCACCCCGGTTACCCGCCGGAGCAGTATCGCCGATCGGTGTGACAACCCCGGACGGATTCACCTGTCCCGGCGCCCGATCCGCGCATTCCCCTGCTGCTGCTTCCCCCGAGAGAACACACCCACGCCGGCGGCTCTGCCGTCCGGGGCCTCGTCATCGCACCTCGTTGATGCGGATCATGTTTCCCGCGGGGTCGCGCACCGCGCAGTCCCGGATCCCGTAGGGCTGCTCGATGGGCTCCTGGACGATCTCCGCACCACCGGCTTCGAGCGCCGCGAAGGTCGCGTCCAGGTCGGGTGTCGCCAGCGTGAGCATCGCAAACGTGCCCTTGGCCATCATTTCGCTGATCACGCGCCGCTCCTCGTCGGTGATTCCGGGATCCGCGGCGGGCGGATTCAGGACGAGCGACGTCTCGGGCTGGGCGGGATGCCCGAGAGTGATCCAGTACATGTCGTTGTAGCCGACCTCCTTGCGCACCTCGAAACCGAGCAGGTCCCGATAGAACGCGAGGGCGGCGTCACGGTCGTCGTGCGGAAGAAACGCGTTGTGGATGGTGAGGTTCATGGCAACCACGCTAGATTCGGGACGCGGCCGACGCTTCTCGAATCCTGATCGGTCTCGTCACCTGTTTCGTGACGCACGAAGGCATCTCGGCGTCCGAGCGCGCCTGCGCGCGGTACACGCTCGGAGACACCCCCACCAGCTCGGTGAATCGCGTGCTGAATGTCCCGAGGGACGAACACCCGACCTCGAAACACACCTCGGTGACGCTCAGATCGCCACGTCGCAACAGCGCCATCGCCCGCTCGATCCGACGCGTCATCAGGTAGGTGTACGGCGGTTCGCCGTAGGCCAGACGGAACTGCCGGCTCAGATGGCCCGCCGACATGTGCACGTCCCGCGCGAGCTGTTCCACGTCCAGCGGCCGGGCGTACTCGCGGTCGATGCGGTCCCGGACCCGGCGCAGCCGTGCCAGATCCCGCAACCGTTCGGAGTCTGCTCGCGTCGCCACGCCCCCATGCTCGCACGTCCGGTCGTGGATGGGTGATTGATGCGGGACGTGAGGTAATAGGTGTCGTGCGGTGTGCTGGGTGAGGTAGTGTTCGGTTTTTTAATTTGTTCCGTCCTGTGCAGAATATTGTTCGATCGAAGTTCGGGGTGCCGGTCTCACCGGCACCCCGAATCGGACGATCAGTCGGCGTACGCCTCGAGCGGTGGGCAGGAACAGACGAGGTTACGGTCCCCGTGTGCCCCGTCGATGCGCCGGACGGACGGCCACACCTTCGCACGCGACTTCCCCAGCGGGAACACCGCGATCTCCCGCGTGTACGGGTGGTTCCACTCCCCGACCAGGCATTCCGCCGTGTGCGGAGCACCCCGCAGCGGGTTGTCGTCGACCGGCCACTCCCCTGCCCCGACGCGGTCGATCTCCTTGCGGATGGAGATCATCGCGTCGACGAAGGCGTCGAGTTCGGCCAGATCCTCGCTCTCGGTCGGCTCCACCATCAACGTTCCCGCGACCGGGAAACTCATGGTGGGCGCGTGGAACCCGTAGTCCGCCAACCGCTTCGCGACATCGTCGACGGTGACGCCGGTGTCCTTGGTGATCTGGCGCAGATCGAGGATGCACTCGTGTGCGACCATGCCGTTCTCTCCGGTGTACAGCACCGGGAAGTACTCGTCGAGACGGCGGGCGATGTAGTTGGCGGACGCAATGGCTGTCAGCGACGCACGGCGCAGGCCCTGCGCACCCATCAGCTTGATGTACGCCCACGTGATCGGCAGGATCGACGCCGAACCGTAGGGCGCGGCCGACACGGGTCCGGCGCCCCCGAGCTCGGGTGCCTCCGGATGACCCGGCAGGTAGGGCGCGAGGTGCTCGCGGACACCGATCGGTCCCACGCCCGGCCCGCCGCCGCCGTGCGGAATGCAGAACGTCTTGTGCAGGTTCAGATGGCTCACGTCGCCACCGAACTTGCCCGGCCGCGCAAGACCGACGAGCGCGTTGAGGTTCGCCCCGTCGATGTACACCTGACCGCCCGCGTCGTGGACGGCCCCGCAGATCTCGGCGATCTCGTGCTCGTACACACCGTGGGTCGACGGGTAGGTGATCATGATCGCGGCCAGGCGCTCGGCATGATCGGCGATCTTCGCGCGCAGATCGTCGAGATCGACGTCGCCGTTCGGACGGCACGCAACGACCTCGACCCGCATCCCGGCCATCACCGCGGAGGCCGCGTTGGTGCCGTGGGCGCTCGACGGGATGAGGCACGTGTCGCGATGGTCGTCGCCCCGGTCGAGGTGGTAGTGCCGGATCGCGAGCAGACCGGCGTATTCGCCCTGGCTGCCGGCGTTGGGCTGGAGGCTGACGCGGTCGTAACCGGTGATCGCGGCGAGCCAGCCCTCGAGGTCCGCGATCAGCCGGCGGATCCCGGCGGTCTGCTCCGCGGGTGCGAAC
This sequence comes from Rhodococcus sp. NPDC003383, assembly GCF_053589115.1. NCBI lineage: Bacteria > Bacillati > Actinomycetota > Actinomycetes > Mycobacteriales > Nocardiaceae > Rhodococcus > Rhodococcus sp. NPDC003383. The sequence goes on from NZ_JBSFRG010000033.1 coordinate 32,577, forward strand.
GGGTGCAGGTCGGCGAACTCCGGCCAGGTGATCGCTTCCATCTCGGCGGCGGCGTTGAGCTTCATCGTGCACGAGCCGAGCGGGATCATCGTCCGGTCGAGCGCCAGGTCCTTGTCGGACAGTCGCCGCAGGTACCGCATCATCGCGGTTTCGGTGCGGTACTTCGTGAACGACTCGTGCTGCAGGAATGCGCTGGTGCGGGCCAGTGCGGCCGGGATCGCCGATCCCTCGCTCTGCGCGGTGTCCGGGGCGCCGAAGGCGTCGAGCACCGTGCCGATGTGCGCGCTGGTGGTCGCTTCGTCGCAGGAGATGCCGACGTGGTCGTCGTCGACGAGACGCAGGTTGATGCCCGCCTCGCGAGCGTTCGTGACGATCTGTGCGGCGCGACCGGGAACCCGCGCCAGAACGGTGTCGAAGAACCCGGCGTGCACGATCTCGATGCCGGCGGCGCGCAGCGCGGCGGCGAGGGTTTCGGCGTGCGCCGCGACCCGGCGGGCGATCGCGGTCAGGCCGTCTGCGCCGTGGTACGAGGCGTACATCGCGGCCAGGACCGCCAGCAGAACCTGCGCGGTGCAGATGTTGCTCGTCGCCTTCTCGCGGCGGATGTGCTGTTCACGGGTCTGCAGGGCCAGCCGGTAGGCGGGATCTCCGTCCGCATCGACGGACAGGCCGACCAGGCGGCCCGGAAGGTTGCGGGTGTGCGCCGTGTTCACGGCGAGGTAGCCGGCGTGCGGGCCACCGAAGCCCATGGGCACACCGAAGCGCTGGGTGGTGCCGAAGCAGGCGTCCGCGCCCTGCTCGCCAGGCGGGGTGATCAACGTCAGGGCCAGCAGGTCGGCGCCCACCGCCACGAGTGCACCGCGGTCGTGTGCGGCGGCGATGATCGGGGCGGCGTCGAACACCCGTCCGGATGCGCCGGGGATCTGGAGGATGACCCCGAAGAAGTCGCCCTCCGGCAGTCCGTCGTCGACGAGATTCGCGGTGACGATCTCGATGCCCAGCGGCTCGGCGCGGGTGGCGAGGACGGCCGCGGTCTGGGTGAAGAGATCGGAGTCGACGAGCACGCGGGGGCTCTTCGACTTGCGGTTGGCGCGGCGGAGCAGGGTCATCGCCTCAGCGGCGGCGGTGCCTTCGTCGAGCATCGACGAGTTCGCGACCTCCATGCCGGTGAGGTCGGAGACCATCGTCTGGAAGTTGAGCAGGGCTTCGAGCCGGCCCTGGCTGATCTCCGGCTGGTACGGGGTGTACGCCGTGTACCACGCCGGGTTCTCGATGATGTTGCGCAGCAGCACCGGCGGCGTGAGGGTGCCGTAGTAGCCCTGACCGATCATCGAGGTCGACACGGTGTTCTGCGCTGCGAGCTCGGTCAGCGCGGCCAGCACCTCGTGCTCGGACAGCGGCGCGTCCAGCACGTCCAGCCCGTCGGCGATCCCTCCGGTGGCCGGGTCCAGGATCGCGGCCGGCAGTGCCTTCGCCGCGAGGTCTGCGAGTGCGTCGACGCCGACGACGTCGAGGATGCGGCGCAGTGCCGCCTGATCGGGGCCGACGTGACGGTCGGCGAACGTGGAGGTGACGGCATCTGTCATGTGCGATTCCCGGGTGATCGGAGGTCCACGTCCGCGCACGGTCGCACGGCGTGCTTCCCTCCCCCTCTGTCGCGAGCTCGGCGGGCGAGCGCCTGAGAGATTCGGTGACCGGACGTCCGGTCCCTTTCCCCGTGGGCGGGTGGGTGCTCCCACCGCTTTCCAGAGGCGTCGGAGCCCGCACGGTCCTCGGTACCTGAGAGATTGACGGGGAGGTGCTGCTCCTTCGGTGCCCGGATCGGATCCGGAACTCTCCCGTGCGGCGGCGACGCATTGGCGATTCTAGTCCACGGCGATCGCCGCAATCGCGGTCACGGACGCCTTCGCGGTGTGATGAACGTCTAAAATCCCCGGCTCTAGCCGATGCGGCGATTGATGCGGTTGCGGCGACGGGACGCGAGCTCGTCCTCGGGTCGCTGCTCGGCGGCACCTCCGTCGGCGCGCTCGGCCGGGAAGTCCGCGATGCTGCCGGTCAGCTCGCGCATCGCACCGCTGACCGCGATACCGAACACGCCCTGTCCGCCCTGCAGTAAATCGACGACTTCCTCAGGCGACGTGCATTCGTACACGGTGGTGCCGTCGGAGAACAGCGTGATCTTCGCCAGGTCCCGCACCCCGCGCTCACGCAGGTGATCGACCGCGACGCGGATGTTCTGCAGCGAGATGCCCGTGTCCAGCAACCGCTTGACGATCTTGAGGACCAGGATGTCCTTGAACGAGTACAGTCGCTGGCTTCCGGAACCGGCTGCGCCACGGATCGACGGCACGACGAGGTTCGTTCGAGCCCAGTAGTCGAGCTGGCGGTAACTTATTCCGGCGATCTGGCATGCGATGGGAACGCGATAACCGACGAGTTCGTCGGGAACCGAGTCGTCCGGGAACAGACCCGGCTGGATGTCGTCCGTTTGTTGCGTCGACGACATCGAGGTCGAGCGGTTCCCTTCGTCGATATCGCCGTGCCCCTGTCCCTGCGGCCGATCTCGCACTGTGTTGACTCCCTCTTACGTGCCCACCCGTCGCCCCGTAACAACGGACGGGCGGATTCCCCCCCACCCATCCGATCGTCGCGTGCTAGTCAAGGCCCGTCGAGCAGATCCGAATTGCGGATTCACTCAGCGTACGCTCTGTCTCGAGCGTAGGGCAGCAACACGCCGACCGGTCGTAAAACCTTCGAGTCGTACCGCGTGCCCCGACCCGGAGGGATCGAGGCACGGTAGAACAGCCGATGACGTCCGATTCAGCCGTCCGTCGCCTTGAAGTCGTCGGGCGACACGGACTCGAGAAATTCCTTGAACTTCTCGACCTCGTCCTCCCGTTCGTCGGGCATGACGAGACCGGCCTCCGCCAGCACCGGTTCCTCGACGAAGACCGGTACACCGACGCGCAACGCTACAGCGACCGCGTCCGAAGGGCGGCACGACACGCGCATGCCACCCTGGAAAATCATGTCGGCGTAGAAGGTCCCCTCCTGCAGGTCCACGATCCGGATCTCCTGTAGGACATGCCCGAATGCTTCCAGAAGGTTCTTGATCAGATCGTGCGTCAGCGGACGCGCCGGTTCGACGCCCTGCTGTTCGAGCGCGATCGCAGTCGCCTCCATCTGACCGATCCAGATCGGCAGATACCTGTCGCCGTCGGCCTCTCGCAACAGCAGGACCGGCTGGTTCTGCGGCTGTTCGACCCGAATGCCCACTATCCGCATCTCGCTCATGCCGGTGCCTCCATCCCGCTGGCCGTCCGGGGACGAACCCCGCGTGGCAATCCTGCCTGAATTCTAGTGCGATCCGGCAGGCGCGTCAGGTGCCGGCGGTCGTCGGGGTTCTCACCGCGATCACCGCCGGCGTGCACGAACGGTTCAGCGGTCGAGTGCGCCGTGAACCGCTGCCTTCACCAGGCACGTGTGCAGCGTCAGTGACAGCGCCGCCAACTCCCGGACCATCTCCTCGGCTCGCGCCCGCGCTCCCGCGTCGCGCCCCTTGGCGATCGGACCCGCGATCTGCGCGACCAGGCTCGCTTCCCGGTCCGCCGCGAGCTTGAACGCCCGCAGGTGCCGCACCTCGAGCCCGAACTCCGACATGGCCTTGGCGGTTCGGGCGAGCAGCACCGCGTCCCCGTCGAAGAATCCCGCCGCGCCCGGCACGATCAGCCCGGCACGAACCAGCTCGGTCAGGAAGCCCACGTCGATTCCGGCGCGCTCGCACAGATCGTCGCGGCTCATGCGGACTTCACGGTCGGTGCGCAGCACCTCGGGCGAGACCTCGCCCGGCGCCACGGCCAACGGCCGTGGACGCTTCGGGCGGGACTCCACTGCGCCCACCGTTGCGGCACCTCGGTCGATCGCCTCGAGCTGTTCCTTGATCACCTTCAGAGGCAGGTACTGATCCCGCTGCGCGGTCAGCACATACCGCAGTCGCTCGCAGTCCTCGATCGAGAAACGTCGATATCCCGAGGGCGTGCGTTCCGGGCTGATGAGCCCCTCGGCCTCGAGAAACCTGATCTTCGAGATCGTCACGTCCGGAAACTCCGGGCGGAGCCGATCGAGAACCGACCCGATCGACATTCCGCCCGGTGCCGTTTGGCGGGCAGCAGCGGTCATCAGCTACCTGCGCCCTGGTTTCCTCGCGGACCGGTGAGGAACACCAGCCGGAACTTTCCGATCTGCACCTCGTCGCCGTTCGCCAGCACCGCCGAATCGACCGGCTCCCGGTTGACGTAGGTGCCGTTGAGGCTTCCCACGTCGACGACCTGGAACTCACCCTCGTCCTGACGGAACTCGGCGTGCCGACGGCTGACGGTCACGTCGTCGAGGAATATGTCGCTGTCCGGGTGCCGTCCCGCGGACGTCGTCGGCTGGTCCAGCAGGAAACGCGATCCCGCGTTGGGTCCACGCTTGACGACAAGCAGTGCCGACCCGGCGGGCAGTCCCTCGACACCCGAGACCGGAGCCTCCGAGGTCGCCGCCCCCGAGCCGGCGGTTTCCAGTTCACTCAGGAAGTCGGCGCGAAACACCGAAGTGGTTTCCGCAGGGGTTTCCTCGTATCCCGCGTTGCCGTTCTCGCTCACCGTTACTCCTTATCCGTTCGACCGATCGGGCAAACCACCCCGACCGGTCGTTGTTTCGTTCAGCCACGATCACTTTCGACTACGGACCCGCGCCCCCGACAACGGCACACGCCTGACACGACCGTACCCTGAGCCGGCTCCTCGGCGTAGGCGGACGCGGTTGTCGCGCACGGGAACCGTCAGTTTTCGATGAGAGCGCGGTAGGCGTCGGCGTCCAGCGTCTCGCCGAGCGCCGCGTCCAGCTCACCCTCGCTACCGACCTCGACGTCGACGAGCCACCCTTCGCCGTAGGGAGCCGAGTTCACCAGCTCGGGGTTCGCCTCCAGATCCGTGTTGACCGCAACCACTTTCGCGCTGATCGGCGCGTACACGTCCGAGACGCTCTTCGTCGATTCGACCTCGCCGAAGGATTCACCGGCGGTCACCTCGGTCCCGGTCTCCGGCAACTGCACGAACACGACGTCGCCGAGCTGCGACTGCGCGTACGCGGTGATACCGATCCGCGCGGTGGTCGCGCTCGTCCGCTGCACCCACTCGTGTTCCGCCGTGTAACGCAGATCGGCGGGGGTTTCGAACTCACTCACGACAGGGTCCTTTCGGCGACGACATTCGTCACGAACGTCTGATTCAGTTTCCGGGCTGAGAGTATTGGCGGGCTTCGACCTGCCGCAAGGCGGACACGTCGACCTGCGGAGACTGTTCGATCACCAATGTTCCTCCGGTCCGCGCGACAGTGTCCACAACTCCGCCGGGGATGTTCAGCGCGGCCGCGAGGGTCGGTCCGTCCCCGATCGCGGTGACCGTGTACGGGGCGACGAGCGGGACGTCGTCGACGACCACGGCACCGCCGGGACCGGTCACCCACGAGTCCACGCCGATCCGGACGGGCGGGCCGCCGGCCCCGGCGATCTGGATGGCTTCCGCTCCGGCCGCACGCAACTCCTGGATCATGTCGAGGACGACCTCCGAGCCGATGCCGCGCACCGGATCGGTCACGGTCAGTACGACACCCGGGCCGGTGGCCGGGACCGTGCCGACCTGGATGGCCAGGTCCGAGAGCCGCGCGCGGGCCTCGTCGAGAGCGGCCTCCGATCCGTTCTGCTCCAGGCTGGTCAGCGTCGATTCGAGCGCGGTGATCTCCTGACGCAGCTCGGCCTCGGTGCGGTTCAGGTTGTCGAGCAGCACGAGCAGGTCGGCCGGGCGGGCCGAGTCGAGGGCATCACCGGATTCGGTGTTGCGGACCTGGGTGGCGATCGCGACGCCGAGCAGCACGATCAGCAGCCCGGCCAGGGCCGGGAAGAGCAGGCGGCCGCGGCGCGGGGCCGATTCCGGTGGGTCGTGCAGTTCGTGTCGTCCTTCGGCCACGGATCACGCTCCGAACAGGCGGCGGCGCAACGCGGACGCGTTGCCGAAGATGCGGATGCCGAGGACGACGATGACGGCGGTCGACAGCTGGGTGCCGACGCCGAGTTGGTCGCCGAGCCAGACGATCAGGGCCGCGACGAGCACGTTGAACACGAAGGACACGACGAAGGTCTGGGCGTCGAAGATGTCGTCGAGGTACGCGCGCAGGCCGCCGAACACGGTGTCCAGGGCGGCGACGACCGCGATCGGAAGGTACGGCTGGATGACGTCGGGTACCTGTGGGCTGAAGATCACCCCCGCGGCGATGCCGATCGCGAGGGCCAGTACCGCGTAGAGCGCGTGGCCGTGCCTGAGCCCGTTCTGTTTCAACGATCTCCCTCCAGTGCAGATTCGATGTCGCGCACGGCCGCGGCCGGCATGGTGAGGTCGTCGGCCTCGGCGACGGTGAAACCTACCCCGTACAACTGCTGGACGCCGGACATCCGCAGGTAGGCGTCGCTGACGACGAACGCGGTCTGCAGGCGGCTCGGCGATCCGATGGCCGACACGACGTACGGGGAGAACACCGGCCGGTTGTCGACCAGCATGGCCCCGCCCGCCTGCCGGACGGTGACTCCGGGACCGATGCGCACGTCGTCGACCGCGACGGCTTCGGCGCCGCCGGCCCACAGGGCGTTGATCACCGCTTGCAGGTCGCGGTCGAGCAGGACGGCGGTGCGGGGGTTGCCGCGTTGCCCGGAGTCCGACAGGTTCGGTTTCGCCGCCGGGTCGCTGAGCGTGACGGTCACGCCGGGACCGTGGACCTCGGTGGCTGCGGCGGCGTCCTCGGTGCGCCGGAGTTCGTCGAGGATGTCGGTTCCGGCGCCGTTGTCGGTGAACAGTTCCTCGCGGCGCCGGTCGATGTCGGCGGTGAGGTCGTCGCGGGTTGCGGTGAGGGTGTCGACGCGTTCGGAGGCTGCGCGGACGCCGGCGAGGATCTCCGCCTGCGTCCGGTCGGAGCCGGGCCCGGGTTCGGTGGTGTTCGAGTAGGCGATGCCGATGGTGAGGCCGGTGAGGAGGGCACCGACGGTGAGCCAGGCGAGGACGCCCTTGCGGGCGGGCCGGGTGTGTTTCGTGGTGCGGTCCTCGGCGGCCGCGGCGTATCCGGGATCGAGGTGGTCCTCGAGCAGGGCGGTGAGCAGCGACGGTGTCGGGTTGCGGCGGATCTGTTCCCAGTGCTGGTTCATCGGGGTTCCCGGTGGCCGCCGATCGGTGGTGTGACGCGCGCGGTTTCGACGGCGCGGTACAGGTAGAGGGCGCCGGTCCAGACGTACAGGACCGTTCCCCAGATCAGCGCGGCCCAGCCGAGCGGCTCGGCGATGTCGGCGGTCGCGGGGACGGCGAGCGCCAGGAGCAGCAGCGGCAGAGCGCACATCAGCAGGAAGGTCGCGCCTTTGCCGAGGTAGAGGACGTCGGGCGGGGGCAGACCGCGTCTGCGGTACACCGCGAGGGTCGGGGCGAGGACCAGTTCGCGCCCGATGAGGATCGCGGCGATCCACCACGGGAGGATGTCCCGGGCGACCAGGGCGACGAGTGTGGTGACGATGTAGAGGCGGTCGACGAGCGGGTCGAGCAGGGCACCGAGCCTCGAGGTCTGGTCGAGCAGCCGGGCGAGTTTGCCGTCTGCCCAGTCGGTGGCGCCGCTGAGGGCCAGTACGGCCAGTGCCCACCCGTCGGCGTGCGGGACGAGCATCAGCCAGAGGAACAGCGGGATGCCGACGAGTCGGACGAAGCTGAGCAGATTCGGGACGGTGAGGATGCGATCGGACGCGGCCGGTGCGGAGCCGGCGGTCGTCGCGGCGTCGTTCATCGTCGAACCTGCCTCGTGTTCGTGGTGACGGTCGGGTTCCGACAGCCTCCCATAGTCACGTTCCGGGTCCGGTCCGGCGGGTCAGCGCCAGGCGAAGACCGGTTGTTCCAGATCGTCGATGCGGGTGTGCCGGCCGTGCAGCGCGACCTCCCGGAACTGGTACACGACGGCGGCGGTGGGTGCGTGGACCAGGTGACCACGGAACGGCCACTGGATGACGGGCTTGTCGGATTCGGGGATGGGGACGAACCGGGGTTCGCTGTCGATCTCGGTGGCGGTAACGGCGAAGAGTTCGGCGACCTCGTCGGGGCTGGGCTGCAGGTCGGCGACGGGGACGTCCGACCACACGACGAACGGGGACATGACGTAGCCGGATCGGGTGATGTAGTCGTCGAGGCGGCCGACGATCTGGGTGTGGTCGGCCCGCAGTCCGAGTTCTTCGTGCAGTTCGCGCAGGGCCGCTTCTTCCGGTGTTTCGCCGGGGTCGAGGCGTCCCCCCGGGAGCGCGAACTGTCCGGGGTGGGCGCGCAGTCGCGTCGGCCGGCGGGTGAGGGGCATGACGCCGTTGCCTGCTCCGTCGTCGAGGATGGCGACGACCACGGCGGCGTGGCGTCGGCCGTCGAGAGGGAGACGTCGCGATTCGAATGCGGCGAAGGTCTCTGAGAGGGCATCGCGAGCGAGGGGTTCGGGCACCGGCATGCCCTCGACAGTACGACGTCGGCACGCGATCCGGAGGTTTCCGCGGTCGTGGTGGAGGTGGGATCGCGGTGGACCGATCGACTGTGTAGTTCGGAATATTTATATGTTCCGTATGGTCCGAAATTTTTCTCTGGGAGACAGAAGGACATGCCGGCACGCGGGTACGCTGCCCGCATGCCGCATCCGATCATGTTCGACGAGGCCGATCCCCTGCTGGCGCGCATCCGGTCGCTGGCCCTCGCGTTTCCCGGTGCCGGCGAGAGGATCTCGCACGGACGCCCGTTCTTCCACACGAAGACGGCGTTCGCGGTCTACGGCGGCTCCGACAAGCCCAGCGGCACCCCCTTCCCCCGGTCGGTGATCATCAAGCCGGAACCCGAGGAACGCCTCGCACTGCTCGAGGAACCGCACACCTACCTGCCCGCCTACTTCGGGCCGTCGGGCTGGGTGGGCTACGACCTGGACCGGGACGACGTGGACTGGGACGAGATCGGCGAACTGCTGGACATGTCGTTCCGGGTGACCGCGCCGACATCGCTGATCCGCGAACTGGACGCATCCTCGAAGTGAGGCCGGGGTCCGCCCCGCTCCCCTCCCCCGGTCAGCCGCGCGCGCCGGTCTTGACGGCGTACCCCATGTAGTTGGCGCCGGTGTAGGGCACGCGCCCGAAGTTGAGACGGCGGCTGAATTCGCCGTAGGTGATGCGTCCCTGCCGCGCGCGGTGCATGTCGACGAGGCGGCGGGGGTCGAGGGTGCGCAGCCCGAGGCCGGTGAGTTCGGCCGGGCGCAGGCCGTGGCGCTCGAGCGCGGCGGTCAGTTCGGCGGGGGTGATGAACATGGACCAGTCGTGGATGGGGGTGTCGAACATCCGGGTCCATCGCCATTCCTGCATGATCTTGATGACCACCAGTTTGCCGAGCCACGTGCGGTTGATGGTGTCGAAGAAGTACAGACCGCCGGGCGCGAGCGCGCGTGCGGTTTCGGCGAGGACGGCGTCGAGGTCGTCGACGTGTTCGAGGACGTCGCAGCAGTAGGCGAGGTCGAACGACGCGTCGGGTACGGGCAGGCGTTCGCCCACTCCCCTGCGGTAGTCGATGGTGAGGCCGTTCGCCGCGGCGTGCCGCTGTGCGGTCTCGAGCGACACGGTGGAAGGGTCGATGCCGACGACCGCGCAGCCGGCTTTCGCGAAGCGTTCGGCGAGGAATCCTCCGCCGCTTCCGATGTCGAGGGCCCGCAGCCCGTCGAGGGTCGCGTAGCCGCGTTCGCGGAGGACGCTGCGGAAGTAGTCGTACCGCGCCGGGGTGAGGCTGCCCTGCAGCAGATTGAGCGGGTTGGATTCGTCCCACCAACCCACACCGATCCGGTCGTAGACGTCGTTGTCGATCGGCACGGCGGTCACCGTCCTGCGCTCGAGGTGCGATGTCTTCCACGGTCCCCGTCCGGGACCGTCCCGTCCAGGTTGCCGGATCGGACCGCGCCGCGTGGTCGTTGTGTCGATGTCGGGTGAGTAGACCGTCGTAACGCCAGGAAATTCTGTCAATTCTTGTGTTCCGTACGCTCCGAAATCTCACCGACCCGCGCGAGGCATCACGAGTGAATTTTGCAGGCCGACAGCGGGAATGCCGATCGCTCTCGGCCTGTTGTGGATACAAGTTGCAACTCTCGAAATCGGATCGATGGTCGATCCGGCCCGGCCCGCAGTCGCGGGCCCGAGCCGCACACCGTATCGGTCACGGCCGCCTGCACGGGTCCTCGCCGCGCGAGTCCATGGCCGAGTGCAGATCGGAGTTTCACCAATGAAATCGACACCGCCCACACATTCACGTCGCATTCTTCGCTGGGCCGCCGTAGCCACGATGTCGGTGGCACTTCCCCTCGGCCTCGCCGCAACGCCCGCTGTCGCCACCGCAGTCCCGGACAGGACGATCGAGAGCGTGTGGCAAGCCTGCGACTGCGACCCCAGCGACCCCTGCCTGGGGGAGCAGAATCCCGGACAGTTGGATTTGCAGTTGGGCTTGGGCGACTGCGACCGCGACGATGACAGGGAACGACAGCGCTCGCACGACCAGGGGCAGTCGGATCGCGACCGTGACATGTCACCGCAGGTCCCGCGGTTCGACGACTTCTGAACCGGCGCCGCGCGCAACACCCGGACTGCCCGGATCGAGGGGTGATACAGATGCGAGAAGACAGGGACACCTGGGACATCGTGAGCAGCGTGGGCCGCACAGCGCTTGCGGTGGCGACCTTCCGGGCGCTCGAATCCGAACGTCCCGACGCGTTGATCTCCGATCCGTTCGCCCGCTGGTTCGTCGAGGCTGCGAACGATCCTCAGTTCGTCGCCTTGCTGAGTGACCCTTCCGCGCTGGAGAAGCTCCCGTTCTTCTTCCCGCGTTTCATGGGTCTGCGCACGAAGTTCTTCGACGACTTCTTCACGACGGCGACCGCGGACGGGGTGCGGCAGGTGGTCATCGTGGCCGCCGGACTCGACGACCGCGCCTACCGCCTCGCGTGGCCGTCCGGGACGGTCGTGTTCGAGATCGACCAGGCGTCGGTGCTCGAGTTCAAGTCCGGCGTGCTCGATTCGCAGGGCGCGCAACCGACTTCGGATCGGCGGTCGGTCGCGGTCGATCTCCGCGACGACTGGCCTGCCGCCCTCGCCGAGGCCGGCTTCGTCCGGGAGCACCCGACCGCGTGGTCGGCGGAGGGGTTGCTGCCGTATCTGCCGGGGCCCGCGCACGACGCTCTCTTCGAGCGCATCGATGCGTTGTCCACTGCCGGTAGCCGACTCGCTCTCGACGGATTCGGCACGAGCCACGGTTTCGCGCGGTTCGCCGCCGTGCGGGACAAGTACTTCGGAGGCAAGTCGTTCTTCGGCAACTTCGACGTGACACGGCTGTTCTACGACGATGCCCGGGTCGATCCGGCGCAATGGCTCGGCGCCCACGCGTGGGACGTGCGGACGTCGAGCATCGCGGACCTCGTCGCGGCCTATCGCATTCGGATGCCGTCGCTCCCGGACGAGCTGTCGGAGCTGACCAGCACGGAGGCCTATCTGACGGCCACGAAGAACACCGGCTGACCCGTCGGTCTCCCCCGACGGGTCGGCATCGAACACGGGGGCACTCCCACGGATTCGGTTTATTCTTCGGTTCCGTAGCGTCCGGATTCATCCTCGGCCGGCCCCCTCCCGGACCCGCGCGCGGCGGCGGTCAGGGCAGGTCGAGGACGAGGATCCCGGGTTGCTCCAGGCTGCCCAGATACAGCCGCCCGTCGTGTTCGGCGACCCCGGTGACCATGTGGAAGTCGACGTCGTCGGCCTGCAGGTCGTGCAGGATGCGCCCGTCCTCCCCCACGCACAGCACCCAGGTGGTGCGGCCGGGCATGGTCAGCAGCCGGGTCGGCAAGCGCCAGAGCAGTTTCCGCAGCCACGGCGGGGTGGCCCCGAGACGGTCCAGCAGCCGATTCCGGGGCGTGACCATCGCGATCCACAGCCGGCCGCCGCGCGCTCGGGAGACGTTGTCCGGCATGCCCGGCAGGTTGTCGAGCAGAACCTCGGGCACGTGCGGGTCCTCGACCGGGACGCGGGTGAGGCGATATCCGTCGGTCTCGACGAACAGCACCGCGGTCTCGTCCTCGGTGAGGGTGATGCCGTTCGGGAAGTGCAGGCCGTCGAGCACGACGTGGAGGGTGCCGTCGGGGTCGCGGCGCAGCACCCGGCCACTGCCGCGGTGCTCGAGCACGGCGCCGACGTAGCGGTCGAGATCGTGGCGGGTGCTCGACTGCGTGAACCAGACGGTGCCGTCGCGGGCGGCGGTGGCGTTCGAGCAGAAGCGCAGGGGCTCGCCGCCGACGGAGTCCACGACCGTGGTGAGCACACCGGCTTCGGGGTCGAGCCGGAGCAGGCCCCGGTAGGCGTCGCAGACCAGCACGGTGCCGTCGGCGCAGGCCTCGAGGCCGAGCGGCCGGCCACCGGTGGTCGCCAGCGTCTTCACGGCGCCGGTCTCGGGGTCGATGCGCAGGATGCGTCCGTCGTCGACGCCGCACAGCAGTCGGCCCTGCGCGTCGACGACGACGTCCTCCGGCGCGTGGCCGCTCAGCGGGAGCAGCCGGTGCCGCGGGAAGGGCTCGGGTCCGGTGCGCTGCGCCGCGCGCGGCGGGGGTGGCGGGAGGCGACGAACGACGGGATCGAGGGGCGGTTTTCGGTGGGCCACTGGACGATTGTGCCGCGCGCGGGGCAGGGATCCGATGGGTTCGGCCCGATCGTCGTGGCATTCGACTGGCGTCAACGAGTCCTTGACCAGTCTGTGGCGTCAACCTATCGTTGACGCATGACGACACCTCGACTGGACGACCTCATCGACGGCATCCGCACCGGCTACCCGGATCAGCCCCTGGATCAACTCACCGCCGCCGTGCTGGCCGCGGAACACATGAGCGAGATCGCCGACCATCTGATCGGCCACTTCGTGGACCAGGCCCGCCGCAGCGGCGCCTCCTGGACCGAGATCGGACGTTGCATGGGCGTGACCAAGCAGGCCGCGCAGCAGCGCTTCACCCCCAAGGCCGATGCGAACATGTTCGCCCGGTTCACCCCGCGTGCCCGCACGGCGATCGTGCGGTCCCAGGAGGAGGCGCGCGCCGCACACCTGACGGAGATCGGGGCCGCGCACCTGCTGCTCGGTCTGACCACGGACCCCGACAGCCTCGCGATGCGCGCCCTCGCCGAGCAGGGCGCCGACGCCGCGGCGATCAGGGCCGCTGCCGAGGCGACGGTGCCCGCCGGCGATCCCGACACCGAGCCCCCCACCCTGATCCCCTACGACGGGGCATCGAAGAAGATTCTCGAGCTCACCGTGCGGGAGGCGCTGCGCCTGGGTCACAACTACGTCGGCACCGAGCATCTGCTGCTCGCCCTGCTCGCTCCCGAGAGCCCGACCTCCGAACTGCTCGGTGGCCTCGGGATCACCACCGAGGCCATCGAGTCGTACGTGATCGCCGCGCTCGCGGAACTCGAGAAATAACGCTCGCGCGGTGCCCGTGAAGTAGCGTGCGCTACTGGGGGTTCCCGGCGATGTTCACCATCCACGGAATACCGAACCGGTCCGTGCACATGCCGAAGGTGTCCCCCCACGGCGCCTTGGCCAGGGGCATCGCGACGGTGCCGCCGTCGGACAACTTGTCCCAGTAGCCGCGCAGTTCTCCCTCGTCGTCTCCGCTGAGGGAGATCGAGAAGTTGCTCCCCTCCTTCAGTTCCATCGCGTTCGGGGTGTCGGCCCCCATCAGCACCAGGCCGTGGGGGGCGACCAGCTGCGCGTGCATCACCTTCTCCTGCTCCTCCGGCAGGTCACTGGCGTGGAAGTCGCCGAACGTGCTCACGGTCAGTTCGCCACCGAAGACGTCTCGGTAGAACTCCATCGCCTGCCTGGCGTTGTCGCGGAAGCTGAGATACGGATTGAGCTGGGTACCCATCGAACGACCTCCTGATCGACGTGCGTCGGTTCGTGACGTCATCCGATTGTTCTCGCCGTCACCGGCTCGCGGGCGGGAATCCCCTCAGCCGGCGGCGATCTCCGCGGTCGAGCGGGCAGGAACGAGGCGACGGTGGCGCGGCAGCACGAGCGGGTGCGCCACGCTCCAGGCGGCGCCCGCGCACACGAACTCCTTGATCCAGGCTCCGGCCCGGCCGGTGACGGCGGTGGACGTCGCTCGGTCGTCCGGGGTCACCCGCTGGATGATTCCGTCGCGCCGGCCCAGGCTGATGCACTGCACCGTGTAGCCGATGGTGGTTTCGGGGACCACGCGGCCGGTCAGGCGGGCGGCCAGTGCGTCCGCGGCCGCCCACGCCATCGGGATTCCCGACGCGCAGGACATGCGCAGGGGCTTGCCCCCGGCCCCCTCGGCGAGCGCTGCGTCACCGATGGCACAGACGTCCGGATGCGACACCGAGCGCATCGTGCGGTCCACCACGATCCGGCCCGTGTCGGACACCGTCAGGGTGGTGGCGGCGGCGATCGGGTGGACCGCGAATCCCGCCGTCCACACCGTCACGTCGGCCGGGATCGTGTCTTCTGCCCCGGAATCCGCTGTGCGGACGGCGATTTCGTGTGCGTCGACGCGGGTGACGTCGGTGCGCTCGTGGACGGTGATGCCGAGCCGGTCGAGAGCCGCGCGCAGGTGGCGTTGCGCCTTGTCGCTCAGCCAGCCTCCGACACGCTCGCGGGCGACGAGTGCGACGGCGAGGTCGCGGTGGGATTCGGCGATCTCGGTGGCGGTTTCGATGGCGGTCAGGCCGCCGCCGACGACGAGGACCCGCGCGCCGGGGTGCAGGTCGGCAAGTCGTGCCCGCAGGCGCAGTGCCGCCCCCTTGCCCGCGACGTTGTGGGAATGCTCGGCGGCGCCGGGGACGCCGTGATCGGCGACCGCGCTGCCGAGGGCGTAGACGAGGCTGTCGTAGGTGAGGGTCGCGGCTCCGTCGGGGCCGGTCAGGTCGACGGTGCGGCGGTCCACGTCGAGGGCGGTGACGCGCGCGGTCAGGACGCGGACGCCGTGGCGCCCGACGATGTCGTCGAGTACTCGCCGCGGCAGGTCCTGTCCGCTAGCGAGCTGGTGCATGCGCACGCGTTCGACGAAGTCGGGGTCGGCGTTGACCAGGGTGATGTCGACGTCGTCGTGGTCGAGCCGCCGGGCGAGGCGGCCGGCGGCGTTGGCTCCGGCGTATCCGGCTCCGAGGACGACGATGCGGTGCTTCATGACGTGCTCCTTCCGATGGGGTTCACCTCCTGAACCGGATAGGGGCACGATCCCTGACAGATCGAAGTGTGATCTGCATCACCATCGAGCGATGAGCGGCTCGTGCGGGCCGGTCTCCGCCCAGCTCCGGGTGATCCGGTCGAGCTTGTCGGGATTGACCTGGATGGTCAGGCCGGCGACCTGCCCGTCGGTCACGTCGAGGCAGAAGACCCCGACCACGCGGCCGTCCACCTCGACGAGCACGGCGGGCCCGCCGTTGACGGCGGCGGCGTACACCGCCGGGCTGCCGCCGATGACGGCGCGTTTGGCTTCGGTCGGGTGGAACAGCCCGCGCAGGTACTTGGCGATCGCGACCGCACCGGTGACCGGGCCCCGGCGGGCCGGAACGCGGCCGCCGCCGTCGGCGACGCTGACGGCATCGGCGGTGAGCATCGCGACCAGCGGCTGGGTGTCGCCGCTCAGGGCCGCGGCGACGAACTGTTCGGTGAGCTTCGAGGCAGCGGCCGCGTCCACGTCGGCGCGGACCCGGTCGGCGGCGATGTGCTGCCGGGCGCGACGATGGATCTGCTGGCAGTTCGATTCGGTGAGCCCGAGGATGCCGGCGATCTCGCGGTGCGGGAACCCGAACGCCTCGCGCAGCACGTACACGACGCGTTCGTTCGGGGAGAGCCGTTCGAGCAGCGTGAGCATCGCCATGGACACGGTGTCCTTCTGCTCGGTACTGTCGGCGGGGCCGAGCATCCGGTCGCCGGCGAGCAGCGGCTCCGGAAGCCACTGTCCGACATAGGTTTCCCGCCGGGCCCGCGCGGAGGTGAGCTGGTTGAGGCAGATGTTGGTGAGCACCTTCGTCAGCCACGCCTCGGGGCTCTCGATGTGGTCGTGGTCGACGGCGTGCCAGCGCAGATACGTGTCCTGGACCGCGTCCTCGGCGTCACCGGCCGATCCCAGCAGCCGGTAGGCGATCGCCTCCAGCCGTCCCCGGGAACGCTCGAACACTTCGGCATCGCTGCCCACGGTCGACATCACCCCATGATCGACGAGGCCGGGTGCGACGTCCAGCGGTCGCGCTTCTCTCCCCCCGGCCCTTTCCGGGTCGTCCCGCCCCTTTTTCCGAGCGAACGGTACATTCGGTCGATCCAAGGAGACGAGCGGTACATTCGCTCGGAGAAACCGGGGGCCCGGAAACGAGTCAGGCCCCGGATTCTCGGAAGAATCCGGGGCCTGCCCCTACTGCCTGTCGGGCTGACAGGATTTGAACCTGCGACCACTTGACCCCCAGTCAAGTGCGCTACCAAGCTGCGCCACAGCCCGTCCGCGCTCTCGTCGAGCGCTCGTTGAGATTACAACAGTGACGGACCGAAGCACCAATCGCCTGGTCAGAAAGGCTTTTCGGCCGCGGAGAGCTACTTGCGGACGCGCTTTTCCCGCACCCGCACCGAGATCCGCACCGGGCTGCCGTCGAAGCCGAACTCCTCCCGCAACCGGCGCTCGAGGAACCGGCGGTAGCCGGCCTCGAGGAACCCGGTGGTGAACAGCACGAACGTCGGGGGCCGGGTGGCCGCCTGGGTGGCGAACAGCACCCGCGGCAACCGGCCGCCGCGCATCGGCGGCGGCGTCGCGGCGACGACCTCCTTGAGCCAGGTGTTGAGCCGACCCGTGGAGATGCGCTTGTCCCACGACTCGAGCGCCGTCTCCATCGCCGGCACCAGCTTCTGCACGGCCCGGCCGGTCTTGGCGGAGATGTTCACCCGCGCCGCCCACGGCACCCGCAGCAGGTCCCGTTCGATCTCGCGGCCCAGTTCGTAGCGGCGGTCCTCGTCGACGAGGTCCCACTTGTTGAACGCGATCACCAGGGCGCGACCGGATTCGACGACCATCGTGATGACCCGCTGATCCTGCTCGGTGATCGGCTGCGAGGCGTCGATCAGCAGCACCGCGACTTCGGCGGCGTCGATCGCGCCGCGCGTGCGCAGCGACGCGTAGAACTCGGCGCCGGACGCGCTGTTGACGCGCTTGCGCAGGCCGGCGGTGTCGACGAACCGCCACGGCTTGCCGCCGAGTTCGACGATCGAGTCCACCGGGTCGACGGTGGTGCCGGCGACGTCGTGCACGACGGACCGTTCGTCCCCGGACAGCTTGTTGATCAGGCTGGACTTGCCGACGTTCGGCTTGCCGACCAGCGCGACGCGCCGCGGCCCGCCGCCGCCGGTGCCTTCCCGCGGGGTTTCCGGCAGCGCCTCGAGCAGCACGTCGAGCAGGTCACCGGTGCCGCGGCCGTGGGTGGCCGAGACGGTGTGCGGCTCGCCGAGGCCGAGCGACCACAACGCGGCCGCCTCGGCTTCGACGCGGTCGTCGTCGACCTTGTTGGCGACGAGGATGACCGGGGTCTTGGAGCGGCGCAGCACCTTCGCGACGGCCTCGTCGACGGAGGTCGCGCCGACGGTGGCGTCGACGACCACGAGGATCGCGTCGGCGGTGCGCATCGCGACCTCGGCCTGCCGGGCCACGGACTGTTGCAGTCCCTTGGCGTCGGGTTCCCACCCGCCGGTGTCCTGCACCATGAACCGCCGGCCGTTCCAGCTGGCCTCGTAGGAGACGCGGTCGCGGGTCACGCCCGGCACGTCCTCGACGACCGCTTCGCGGCGGCCGATGATGCGGTTGACCAGGGTGGACTTGCCGACGTTGGGGCGTCCGACGACCGCGACGGTGGGAACCGGCACGAACTCCTCGAGGTCGCCGCCCTCCCCGAACTCGATGTCCCAGTCGGATTCCTCGGACCAGGTGCCGTCGCCGGCGAATTCGATGGTCGTGTCGTCGCTCACAGCGCCGCTCCCGTCTGTTCGGCGACCACCGCGACCAGCGCGGCGATCACCTCGTCGATGTTCATGTCGCTCGTGTCCACGTGCACGGCGTCGTCGGCCGCGCGCAGCGGGGACACCGCCCGGGTGGAGTCGAGATGGTCGCGGCGTTGCACGGCGGCCAGCACCGCGTCGTAGTCGTCGCCGCGACCTTCCGCGATGTTCTGGGCGTTGCGCCGGTGCGCGCGTGCCTCGGCGGAGGCGGTCAGATAGATCTTGACGTCCGCTTCCGGGAACACGACGGTGCCGATGTCGCGGCCTTCGACGACGATGCGCTCGGCGGCGCGGCCGATCTGCCGTTGCGCGGCCACGAGCATCTCCCGCACCTGCGGCACCGCGGACACGGCGGACACGGCGGCGGTGACCTCGGCGCCGCGGATCTCGTCGCGCACGTCCTGGCCGTCGAGACGGATGTCCTCGACCGTCGGGTCGGTCCCGATCGACCAGGGCAGATCGGCGGTGGCGGCGGCGATGGCGTCCGGGTCGATCAGGTCGGTGCCGCGGCGCAGCGCGTGCAGCGTCGCGAGCCGGTACATCGCGCCGGTGTCGAGATAGGCGGCGCCCAAGTGCTCGGCGAGCCGTTTGGAGACGGTGGACTTGCCGGTGCCGGAGGGCCCGTCCATCGCGACGATCAGCGCGGTCACAGGCCCACCGCCTGGTACAGGCCGCCGACTTCCTTGCGGCCGAGGACGCGGAGGGTGCCGGGCCGCTGGTCGCCGAGCGCGACGGGGCCGATGTCGGTGCGTACGAGCCGCACCACCGGGTGCCCGACGGCGTCGAGCAGGCGGCGCACGATGTGCTTGCGGCCCTCGTGCAGCTCCAGCCGGACCAGGGACTGGCCCTCGTTGACCTGGAGCAGCGCGAAGCTGTCGACCTTGGCGGGACCGTCCTCGAGTTCGACACCGGCGCGCAGCTGCTTGCCGACGCCGCGGGCGAGCACGCCCTTGACGGTGGCGAGGTAGGTCTTGGTGACCTCGAAGGAGGGGTGCATCAGCCGGTGGGCGAGTTCGCCGTCGTTGGTGAGCAGCAGCAGGCCCTCGGTGTCGGCGTCGAGCCGGCCGACGTGGAACAGGCGCTGACCGGCGGCGACGCGTTCGGAGACGATGTCGCCGACGCAGGGGCGGCCCAGGTCGTCGGACATGGTGGACTGCCAGCCGCGGGGCTTGTTCAGGACCAGGTGCACGAGGTCCTTCTTGACGACGACGCGGATGCCGTCGACGCGGATGACGGTGTTCTCGGGGTCGACGCGCAGCCCCTGCGAGGTGACGATGTTGCCGTCGACCTCGACGCGGCCGGCGGCGATGAGTTCCTCGGCGGCGCGGCGGGAGGCGACCCCGGCCTGGGCGAGCACCTTCTGCAGGCGCACGCCCTCACCGGCGGGAAGCTGGGTGGGCGCGGCGGAGCTGTGCTGGTGCCGGGCGGGCTTGGCGTTGCTGATGGTGGGGATCGGGTCGGGACGCTTGGCGGTCGGTTTCGGGGCGGCGGGCCGGCCTCGCTTGTTCAGCTTGGTCTGCGGGGTGCTGCCCTTGCGGTGCGCCTTCTTCGGGGCCTCCGACCGGCCCGAGGCCTGTGCCCTGGACGAAGCCGGGGTCTTGCCCGAGCGGGAGGTGTTCTTCTTGCGGTCCGGTGTGCCATCACGGCGAGCGGGTGTATTCAAGATTTTCCTGTCAGTTGTCTGGCTCGAACTCCGCGATCGAGACGTCCTCGGTGCGCGAGTTCCCTCCCATTCTCGCAAATCGCGGGTCCGACTCGAGGCTCTCGGAGATGTCATCGATCACATCCACGTCCGGGAGCAGCGGCGCGACGGGCGGCAGATCCTGCAGGGACGCCACCCCGAGGCGCTCCAGGAACAGCTCGGTGGTGACGTAGAGGGTGCCGCCGGTCTCCGGGTCGGTGCCGGCCTCGGCGATCAGGTCGCGGGCGAGCAGGGTGCGCATCACCCCGTCGACGTTGACGCCGCGCACCGCGCTGACGCGGCTGCGGGTCACCGGCTGCCGGTAGGCGACGACGGCGAGGGTTTCCAGCGCGGCCCGGGTCAGTTTGGTGCGGGCCCCGCCCTGCAGGAGCTTCTCCACGTACGGCGCGTAGTCCCGGCGGGTGTAGAACCGCCAGCCGTCCCCGGCGTAGCGCAGGTCGATACCGGAGCCGCGCGCGGTCAGCTGCGCAGCCATCTCCAGCAGCGCGGTTTCGACGCGGGTGGCGGTGACACCGATCGCGGCGGCGAGCTGCTCGTTCGAGGCGGGGGTGTCGACGACGAGCAGCAGCGCCTCGAGGGCGGCGGCGAGTTCCTCGTCGGACATGTCGAGCAGTTCGGCGTCGAGATTCGGTCCCGCATCGAGATTCGGTTCGGCGGTGATATCCGTGTCGGGGTTCTCGGTCATCCGTAATCCTCGTCGAAATTCACAGCGGCGTCGTCGTTCTCGCCGGTCCAGGTGATGAGCAGCTCCCCGAGCGGTTCCGGCTGGTCGAACTGGACGGCGCGTTCGCGGTACAGCTCGAGCAGCGCGAGGAACCGGGCGACGATCTGCAGTCCGCTCTCGCATTCGGCGGTCAGCTCCCCGAATCCGGTCCAGGTGCCGGCGCCGCGGGCGCGCAGCAGCTCGAGCAGCCGCGCGGCCTGCTCGGGCACCGACACCTTCGGCACGTGCAGGTGATCGAGCCCGACCGTCGGTGGGGGTTTGGGGCGGAACGCGGCGGCGGCGATCTCCGCGAACATGTGGGCATCGACGCCGAGGGTGACCTCCGGCAGCAGTCCCTCGTAGCGTTCCTCGAGGGACACCGCCCGCGGGTAGCGGCGCAGCGCGGCGGATTCGAGGGCGGCGAACAGTTCCGCGACCTGCTTGTAGGCGCGGTATTGCAGCAGCCGCGCGAACAGCAGGTCGCGGGCCTCGAGCAGCGCCAGGTCCTCGGGGTCCTCGACCTCCCCGGACGGCAGCAGCCGCGCGGCCTTCAGGTCGAGCAGGGTCGCGGCGACGACGAGGAATTCGGTGGTCTGGTCGAGTCCCGCCTCCGGGCCGAGGGTGCGGGTGTAGGCGATGAATTCGTCGGTGACCTCGTGCAACGCGACCTCGGTGACGTCGAGGCGGCGTTGCGAGATGAGGTTGAGCAGCAGATCGAAGGGGCCCTCGAAGTTGCGGAGCCGGACCCGGAATCCGCCGGTGTCGGGTTCGTCGACGGGGGTGGCGTCGGGCAGCAGGATGTCGTCGGGCACGGATCAGCGGCCGGAGCGGTGAATGACTTCGCGGGCGAGCGCCCGGTAGGACTCGGCGCCACCGGATTTCGGGGCCCAGGTGGTGATCGGTTCGCCGGCGACGCTGGTCTCGGGGAACTTGACGGTGCGGTTGACGACGCTGTCGTAGACGAGGTCGCCGAAGACCTCCACGACGCGGGACATCACCTCCCGCGCGTGCAGGGTGCGGGCGTCGAACATGGTGACCACGATGCCACCCACGGTCAGCCGCGGGTTGAGCCGGTCGCGGACCTTGGCGACGGTGTCGTTGAGCAGGGCCAGCCCGCGCAGGCTGAAGAACTCGCATTCCATCGGGATGATCACCGAATCGGCGCAGGCCAGGGCGTTGACGGTGAGCAGCCCGAGCGACGGCTGGCAGTCGACGAGCACGTAGTCGTAGCGGTCGAGCACCGGGTAGAGGGCGCGGCCGAGGGCCTGTTCGCGGCCGACCTCGGAGACGAGCTGGATCTCGGCGGCGGACAGGTCGATGTTGCTGGGCAGCAGGTCCAGTCCCTCGACGCGGGTGCGCATGAGCACCTCGTCGACGCCGACGCGCGGTTCGACGAGCAGGTTGTGGACGGTCAGGTCCAGGTCGTGGTGGGCGACGCCGAGTCCGGCGGACAGCGCACCCTGCGGGTCCAGGTCGACGAGCAGTACCCGGCGCCCGTATTCGGCGAGGGACGCCCCGAGGTTGATGGTCGAGGTGGTCTTGCCGACCCCGCCCTTCTGGTTGCACATCGCGATGATCTTGGCGGGCCCGTGGACGGCCAGCGGCGGCGGTTCCGGGATGTGCCGGCGCGGGCGGCCGGTCGGTCCGAGATCCATGTCGGCTGCAGAGGCCACCGGCCGCGCGTCGTGCGAGGTCGACGCGGGCGGAGCCGGGTAGGTCGTGTCCGTTGCGGGTGAGTGTGGTGTCCCCACGGTCCGGTCCTCCCCCTGTTCGGCGTCACTGATCTGTTGCCCAAACGCTACCGCTTCGGCCCCGGGTTCCGTGGACGGACACGCGTCCCGGGCGTGGTGCTCAGCGGGCCCGCGGATGCGCACCGGCCCACACCTCCCGCAGCGCCCCGACGGTGACGAGCGTGTAGATCTGGGTGGTGGTGACCGAGGCGTGACCGAGCAGTTCCTGCACGACGCGCACGTCGGCGCCGCCGTCGAGCAGGTGGGTGGCGAACGAGTGCCGCAGGGTGTGCGGGGAGACGGCGGCGGTGATCCCGGCGCGTTCGGCGGCGGTCTGCAGGACCTGCCAGGCGCTCTGCCGGGACAGGCGGCCGCCGCGGGCGTTGAGGAACAGCGCCGGGGTGCGCCCCTGGGACAGGCCGGGCCGGCCGCGCACCAGGTAGGCGTCGAGCGCGGCGAGGGCGGGCCGGCCGACCGGGACCACGCGTTGCCGGCCGCCCTTGCCGCGCAGCAGCACCGAGCGGGCCTCGGTGTCGATGTCGTCGACGTCGAGGCCGACGGCTTCGGAGATGCGGGCGCCGGTCGAGTACAGCAGTTCGAGCAGCGCCCGGTCGCGCAGGCCGCGGGGCCCGTCGGATTCGGTGCCGGTCGCGTCGAGGATCGCCAGCACCTCGTCGACGGTCAGCGATTTCGGCAGCCGCCGGCCCGGCGGGGGTGGTTTCACGGCCCGCGCCACGTCGACGGGGGTGTGCCCCTCGGCGGTCGTGAACCGGTGCAGCCCGCGGACCGCGATGAGCGCGCGGGCCGCGGAGCCGGCGGCGAGGGCGGGCCGGTTGCGGTCCGGGTCGCCGCGCTGCAGCACGATCACGAAGTCGCCGATGTGGTCCTCGCGGACCTCGGTGAGGTCGTCGACGCCGCGGTCGGTGAGGTACTCCTGGTAGCGGGCCAGGTCCCGGCGGTAGGAGGCGATCGTGTTCGCTGCGGCGCCGCGTTCGACGGTGAGGTGGTTCAGGTACGCGTCGATGTGGCGGGACAGCACCGGGTCAGTTCCCGAGCTCGGCGCGGGTCCGCGCGAAGGCCTGCGGCCGGTCCGGCCATGCGGTGTCCGGGGAGCGCGGCGGCAGGCCGGCGCTGCGGGTCGCGGCCAGCGCGAGGATGCCGGACACAGCGGTGGCGTTGACGATGTCCCCGCGCAGCACCATCGCCACGGCCTCGTCGACCGGGACGAAATGCAGTTCGAGGTCCGCTTCCTCGTGTTCGGGATCGGGCCGGTCGACGGGATACAGGTCGCGGGCGGCGAACACCCGGACCGCTTCGTCGGTGAATCCCGGCGACAGGGCGATGTCGACGAGCAGGTCCCAGCGGTGGGCGGCGAACCCGGTCTCCTCGGCCAGTTCCCGGCGGGCCGCGTCGAGCGGGGATTCACCGGGGGCGTCGAGGAGACCGGCGGGCAGTTCCCACAGCCGGTGGCCGAGCGGATGCCGGTACTGGTGCACCAGCGCGAGGCGGTCCCGGTCGTCGACCGCGGCGACCGCGACGGCCCCGTGGTGTTCGACGACTTCCCGCTGCACGGCGTGCCCGTCCGGCATCCGCACCTCGTCCACGCGCAGCGACACGATCGCGCCGGTGTAGACGCGCCGTGACGACAGGGTCTCGAATTCGTGTCGCTGCGCCACGGACTAGTCGACCTCGGCGGCGGCCGGTTCGGTGGCCTCGGGAGCCTCGGTGTTCTCGTCGCCGTGCACGTCCACCGGCAGCCGTTCGGCGGCCTTGTACCGCAGCGCCGCGGCGATCAGGCCCGAGAACAGCGGGTGCGGGCGGGTCGGGCGGCTCTTGAGCTCCGGATGCGCCTGGGTCGCAACGAAGTACGGGTGCACGTCGGCGGGGTACTCGACGAACTCGACGAGCCGTCCGTCCGGGGAGGTGCCGGAGAACTGCAGACCGGACTTGGCGACGCGGTCGCGGTAGGCGTTGTTGACCTCGTAGCGGTGCCGGTGCCGTTCGGAGACCTGCTCGGTGCCGTAGGCCTTCGCGACGACCGACCCCTTGGTGAGCACCGCGGGGTAGGCGCCGAGCCGCATGGTGCCGCCCAGGTCGGCCTCACCGGCGACGATCTGTTCCTGGTCGGCCATCGTGGAGATCACCGGGTGGGTGGTGTCCGGGTCGAATTCGGTGCTGGAGGCATCGGTGATGCCCACCGACCGGGCCGCCTCGATCACGACGCACTGCAGGCCCAGGCACAGGCCGAGCAGCGGGATCTTGCGGGTCCGGGCGAACCGGATCGCGCCGAGCTTGCCCTCGATGCCGCGGATACCGAAGCCGCCGGGGATCAGCACGGCGTCGACGTCACCGAGATGACGTTCCGCGCCGGCCTCGGTCTCGCACTCGTCCGAGGCGACCCAGCTGATCTCGACCTTCGCGCGGTGCGCGAAACCACCGGCGCGCAGCGCCTCGGTGACCGACAGGTAGGCGTCGGGCAGGTCGATGTACTTGCCGACCAGCGCCACCTTCACGGTTTCGCGGGGGTTGTGGACCCGGTCGAGCAGGTCGCCCCACACGGTCCAGTCCACGTCCCGGAACGGCAGGCCGAGCTGACGCACCACGTAGGCGTCGAGGCCCTCGCTGTGCAGCACCTTCGGGATGTCGTAGATGGAGGGGGCGTCCGGGGTGGAGATGCAGCCGTCGACGTCGACGTCGCACATCAGGGCGATCTTCGCCTTGAGCGCGTCGGGCACGTCCCGGTCGCAGCGCAGGATCAGCGCATCGGGCTGGATACCGATGTTGCGCAGCGCCGCCACCGAATGCTGCGTGGGCTTGGTCTTCAGTTCCCCGGACGGGCCCAGGTACGGCACGAGGCTCACGTGCAGGAAGAAGCAGTTGTCGCGGCCGATGTCGTGGCGCACCTGGCGGGCCGCCTCGAGGAAGGGCTGGGATTCGATGTCGCCGACGGTGCCGCCGATCTCGGTGATCACCACGTCCGGGACGTTGCCCTCGGCGTCGGGGGCCGCCATCGCCTTGATGCGGTTCTTGATCTCGTCGGTGATGTGCGGGATCACCTGCACGGTGTCGCCGAGGTATTCGCCGCGCCGCTCCTTGGCGATGACCGTCGAGTACACCTGGCCGGTGGTGACGTTCGCGTCGGCGGACAGGTCGCGGTCGAGGAACCGCTCGTAGTGCCCGACGTCCAGGTCGGTTTCGGCGCCGTCCTCGGTGACGAACACCTCGCCGTGCTGGAACGGGTTCATGGTGCCGGGGTCGACGTTGAGGTACGGGTCCAGCTTCTGCATGGTCACGCGCATACCGCGCGCGGTGAGCAGAGCACCCAGACTCGATGCGGTCAGCCCCTTGCCGAGCGAGGATGCGACGCCCCCGCTGACGAAGATGTGCTTGGTAGCGGTACGCGAGTGGCGTGACTGTGGCAAAGAAGCTCCCGTGACGTCTGGTGCAGGACTTCGGACTGATGGCGGTACTGCTGGGGCCTGCGGACCCACGGAACCCCACCGTAACACCTGCCGGCGCGATACCGTGCACGACTCGCACGCATCCGTGCCGACGTCACATTTCGAGGGCCGCGGCCGGGCGGTTGCCCGCGGTCAGCGGGCCGCCGACCCGACCGTGACAGCACCCGCGCCGGGTCCGGTGCCGTAGCGTCCGGCGCCCCCGGCGAGCTGTTCCTGCAACGCCAGCACGGTGGTGATCCGGCCGGCTTCCCGGTCGAGGTTGTCGACGGTGGACAGGCCCGCCGACAGCGCCGTGTCGGCCCGGACCACCGCCAGCGGGCCGTTGCCGGTGGCCGCGCCGGGCCGGCCGGCGAGCACGGTGCCGGCGCCGCGGGTGTCGAAGATCGCGGCGAACCGCGCGAGCAGCGCCCCGCGGTTGCCGCTGCCCTCTTCCCCGCCGCTGCCGTCGCCGGTGACGACGATCGCCGCCTGGGCCGGTTCGACCGTGCCGTCCTCGAAGGACACGAAGCCGGCGCTGCGCAGCGTGGTCAGCGCCAGCGTCCGTTCCTCGGGGGTGCTGCGCGGCTGCCCGGTGCCCGGGTCCACGAGCAGCACCGCGCCGAGCAGGTCCCCGGCGAGGCTGCCCTGGTCCACGGCGCCGGTCTGCAGCTGCACCCCGGCGGGCACGACGTTGGTGACGGTGGTGCGCAGCAGGTCCGCACCGGCCGCGTCGACGAACGACTCGGTCAGCGACACCCTCCCGGTGACGGCCGCCCCGGCGGCTTCCACGGTGGCGACGACGGCGTCGAGATCGGCCGGGTCGGCGTCCGGCCCGGCGACCATCAGGACCGTGCGGCCGGCGAGCGTGTCGCGCACGACCCGCCCGGCGACCGCGGCGTCGAAGCCGTCCGCGGCGTTGAGCCGTTCGGTGAGCACACTGTTGCGGTCCTGTTCGGCCTGCAGCTCGTCGCGCATCCGGGCCTTGTCGTCGCGCAGCCCGGACACCAGGCTGCTCGACAGCAGCCCGGAGCCGAGCACGATCCCCACCGCCAGTGCCAGGAAGATCGCCGCGATGGACACGGCGTGCTGGCGCAGAGAGATCACGCGCGCAGCCCCCGCACCCACTCGACGAGGTCGTCCCACAGCTGCACCGCCCAGTCGACGACCTCACCGCCGAGGTTGGAGACGATGAGCGCGGCGATCACGGCGATCAGCGCGGCGAACACGAGCAGGGCGATCACGCCGCCGGAGACCCGGCTGCGGTAGAGGGTGGCGACGGCCTTCGCGTCGACGAGTTTCGGTCCGACCTTCAGGCGGGTCATGAACGCCGACGGGTTGGTGTCGCGGCGTCCCTGGTCGAAGAACTCGTCGAGGGAGACGGTGCTGCCGACGGTGACGATCAGCGCGGCACCGTGGTGGTCGGCGAGCAGCAGCGCCAGATCGGCCGGGGCGCCGGCCGCCGGGAAGGTCATCGCGCCGATCCCGAGGTCCTGGATGCGTTCGAGGCCGGGGGCGTGCCCGTCCGGGTCGGCGGGCAGCACGACCTCGGCGCCGGACTTGAGGGTCTCGGTGCCGATCTGCTCGGGATCGCCGACGATGAGATCGGGCCGGTAGCCGGCCTTGGTGAGGGTGTCCGCGCCGGCGCCGACACCGATGAGGATCGGCGAGTACTCCTTGATGAACGGCTTGAGGTCCTTGAGGTCCTGCACGTGATCGGGCCCGTCCGCGACGACCACGACGTGCCGGTCCTGCAGGTCCACGTCGATGTCGGGCACCCCGACGCCGTCGATGAGCAGCGGGCTCTCCGACCGGATGAATTCGATGGTGTTGCCGGAGAAGGCTTCGAGATGGTCGACGAGTCCGGTCTTCGCCTCGATCATGCGATCGGAGATCTCCGCCTCGGTCTGCTCCTCCCCCTGGATGAGCAGCCGTTCCCCGGCGTAGACCCCGCCTTCGTACAGCCGGATCTTCGCGCCGTCCTTGACCTTCTTGAACAGCTCGGTGCCGGTGTTGTCCACCAGCGCGACCCCGCTGGCGACGAGCACCTCCGGGCCGAGGTTCGGGTAACGGCCGGTGATCGACGGCGACGCGTTGACCACGGCCGTGACCCCCGCCTCGACGAGGGCGTCGGCGGTGACGCGGTCCAGATCGACCGCGTCGAGGACGACGATGTCGCCGGGACCGACCCGGCGCAGCAGCTTCGCGGTGTTCTTGTCGACCCGGGCAATGCCGCTCACTCCGGGCAACGTTTCGTTATTGCGTGACAGCAGAGCCGGCATCTTCATGGCATCGATGATGAACCCGGGTCGCGGCACGGTAACGGAGGCGCGCCGAACGGACCCGCGAGCCGCGGTTACGGACCGCTCGGCACGTTCCGGGGGTGGCGGGGTCAGCTCTGCCGTTCGGCGTGGGCCATCGCCAGCAGTTCCTCGGCGTGCGCGCGCCCGGTCTCGGTGTCGTCCAGACCCGCCAGCATCCGCGCCAGCTCGGCGACCCGTTCGGTCTCGTCGAGGGTGCGCACCCCGCTGCTGACCACCCCGCCGGCGTCGTCGACCTTGTCGACGACCAGGTGCGTGTCGGCGAACGCCGCGACCTGCGGCAGGTGGGTGACGACGATGACCTGGTGGGTGCGCGACAGCCGGGCCAGCCGCCGCCCGATCTCGACCGCGGCCCGGCCCCCGACCCCGGCGTCCACCTCGTCGAACACCATGGTGGCGCCGCGTTCGGAGGCGGCGAGCACCACCTCGAGCGCGAGCATCACCCGGGACAGTTCGCCGCCGGATGCGCTGCGCGCCAACGGCAGCGACTGGGCGCCGCTGTGCGCGGCGAGCCGGAATTCGACCTCGTCGGTCCCCGATTCCCCGGCGTGCAGAACCCGGTCGCCGATCGTCAGCGGCGCCGCGTCCTTCTCGGCGGCTTCCCGGTCGCGGACCTGCACGTCCAGGGTCGCCCGGCCCATGGCGAGGCCGGACAGTTCCTTGCTGACGGCCTTCGCGAGCCGGGCCGCGGCCTTGTGCCGGGCCGCGGACAGGGCCTGCGCGGCCTCGGCGGTCGCGGCGGCGGCGGACTCCACGGTCGCGGCGAGTTCGGCCAGCGCGTCGGCGGACACGTCGATCTTGGACAGCCGGGCGCGGGCCTCCTCGGCCCAGGCGAGCACCCCGTCGGTGTCGGCGGCGTACTTGCGGGTCAGGGCCTTGAGTTCGGATTGGCGGTTGAGCAGGGTGTCGAGGGCGCCGGGATCCGACGGCAGGTCGGCGAGGTAGCCGGACAGGTCGCCGGCGACGTCGGTGACCACCGCCATCGCCTCGGCCAGGCGCGGACCCAGCTCGCGCAGGGCCGGATCGTCCGCGCCTTCGACGCGGGCACGCGCCTCGCCGAGCAGATCCAGGGCGGCCGCCGCCCCGTCCCCGTCGCCGGCGTCGCCGCCGGTCAGGACGGCGTGTGCGGCCTCCGCGGCCTCCCGCAGCGAATCCAGGTCGCCGAGGCGGCGCACCTCCGCCACGATCCGGACGTCCTCGCCGGGTTGCGGGTCGACCCGCTCGATCTCGTCCAGACCGAACTGCAGCCGGTCCGCCTCCTGCGCGAGTTCCCGCGACCGTTCGGTGCGCTCGAGCAGCTCGGCGCGCGCGGCCAGCCACTTGCTCCGGTGCTGCTGATAGGCGGCGAGCAGCGGCAGCACCGCCTTGCCGGCGAATCGGTCGAGGGCGGCGCGCTGCTGGTCCGGGCGCAGCAGCCGGAGCTGGTCGTTCTGGCCGTGCACCGTCAACAGCGGGTCGGTGAACTCGGCGAGCACCCCGACCGGGACACTGCGGCCGCCCAGATGGGCGCGGGAACGCCCGTCCCGGCCGACCGTGCGCACCGCGATGATGCTGCCGTCCTCGTCCCGTTCGGCTCCGGCCGCCTCGAGCAGCCGGGCGATCTCCCGTTCGACGTGACTGGGCAGCGCGCCCGCGGTCTCGTCGGTGTCCACGGCGAAGCGGCCCTCGACGACGGCGCGCTCGGCCCCGACCCGCACCCGGGCCGGGTCGGCGCGGGAGCCGGACAGCAGGTGCAGGCTGGTGACCACCATCGTCTTGCCCGCGCCCGTCTCGCCGGTCAGCACCGTGAAACCGTCGTGGAACTGGGCGCTCGCCTCGGAGATGACACCCAGGTTGTCGATCCGAATCTCAGCGAGCACGTCAGAGTTTCCTTCCTCGCCAGCCCTTCACCGGAAGTTCGAACTTGCGGACCATCCGGTCCGCGAACGGCGCCGAGTCCAAACGCACCCAGCGAACCGGATGCTTGCCGCGCACCACCTCGACGCGGCCCCCGGCCGGCAGTTCCAGGGTGCGGCGACCGTCGCAGAACACGAGACCGTCGTGGCTGCCGCGCAACGTCTCCACCGCGATGAGCGACTCGGGGCTCGTCACCAGCGGGCGCGCGAACAGGGCGTGCGCGTTGCTCGGAATCACCAGCAGCGCTTCGAGTTCCGGCCACACGATCGGTCCGCCGGCCGAGAACGCGTAGGCGGTCGAACCGGTCGGGCTGGCGACGAGAACACCGTCGCACCCGAACGACGACACCGGCCGTCCGTCGACCTCGAGCACCACTTCCAGCACCCCGAGCCGCGACTTGTTCTCGACGCTCGCCTCGTTCAGCGCCCACCCACGATCGACGATCTCGTCGTCCACCCGGATCATCACGTCGAGCGTCATGCGGTGCTCGATCCGGTACTCGCGGCGCACAACCTGCGCGAGCGCCTCCTCGAGGTGCTCGGCCTCGGCTTCGGCGAGGAACCCGATCCGGCCCAGATTGATGCCGAGCACCGGGACCGCCGCGCACTGCGCCAGTTCCGCGGCCCGCAGGAAGCTGCCGTCCCCGCCGAGCACGATCACCATCTCGCAGCCGACCGCCGCGTCCGGTCCGGATTCGACGATGCGGATCTGCCCGTCCGGGGCGGCGAGCGCCCCGAGGCCGGTGCTGTCGGCTTCCTCCGCGAGGACCCGCAGCCCGATCCCCGCCTCGCCGAAGATCGCCGCGACGCGTTGCGCGGTCTCGGCGATCTCGCCGCGCCCGGAATGCGACACGAGCAGGATGTCCCGGCGCGGCGAGGTGGCCGTGTCACCGGTTGCTGTGGTCACTGGGGTCCTTCCTGCACCGCACGTTCGACGAGTTCGATCACCGACGGCTCGAGTTCCGCGGGGCCGGGCTCACCGGCCCGCAACCACAGGAAGTACTCGACGTTGCCGGAGGGACCGGGCAGCGGGCTCGCCACCGCGCCGATCGTGCGCAGACCGAGGATCTGGGCTTCACGGGCGACGTCGAGCACCGCTTCGGTCCGCAACGCCGGATCCCGTACGACACCGCCACTGCCCACGCGTTCCTTCCCCACCTCGAACTGCGGTTTGACCATCGGCAACAGGTCGGCTCCCGGGGCGACGCAGCGCACGAACGCCGGCAGCACCAGCTTCAGCGAGATGAACGACAGGTCCGCCACCACCAGCTCGACCGGGCCGCCGATCTGCTCGGCGTCGATATTACGCACGTTTGTTCGATCGAACACGTGGACGCGGTCGTCGGACTGCAGCCGCCACACGAGCTGGCCGTATCCGACGTCCACCGCGGCGACCTCCCGGGCACCCTCGTGCAGCAGCACATCGGTGAATCCGCCGGTGGATGCGCCCGCGTCGAGGCAGCGGCGTCCGGTGACCTTCAGCCCCTGCGGCGCGAACGCCTCCAGCGCCCCGAGCAGTTTGTGTGCCCCGCGTGAGGCCCAGGACACCTCGTCGGTGACCTCGGTGACCAGCAGCGGTGTGCCCGGCTCGACGGCGGTCGCCGGTTTGGTGGCAACGGTGCCGGCGATCAGCACCCGGCCCGCCGCGATCAGTTCGCTGGCGTGTTCGCGTGAGCGGGCCAGCCCGCGCCGCACCAGTTCCGCATCGACCCGTGCCCGGCGTGCCACGTCAGACCTTGTCCACGGTCGCGAGGGCCTGCACCAGCACGTCGTGGGCCTGCTCGAGCAGCTGGGCCTGGCGCGAGATCGCGACGGCCCGGTCGTGGCCGTCCCCGGCGGCCGCGTCCCGGGCACGGGTCAGCAGCCCGTCCACCTCGGCGTGGATCCGGTCCGGTTCGATACCCGGCTGGGCGCCGGGGAGATGCTGGCCTGGGCGTGGAATCGACGTGCTCATCGCTGACCACGCTAGTGCATCACCGACCCACCGGACACGCGGCACGACCGGATCAGGCACCCGCGCTCCACGCCTCGATCGAGGAGCGGGCCGCGTCGTTCACCCCGACCACACGTTCGAAGTCCGGGTTCGCCCACGCCACCGGAAGCACGGTCCGCAGCGCCGCCATCGGGTCGACCGGCCCGGCCGCCTCGAGCCGCAGGTCTCGGCCGTCGACGGTCGCGGTCCACGCCCCGACGGCGCCGACGCGCAACGCCCCGGCCTCAACGTCGAGGCAGCTCAGCGAGTCCGCGACATAGGTGGGCCGCTGCCGCGCCGGAGCCCGCAGCAGCTCCGCGACGGTGCTCACCCCGGTGAGCACCAGCAGCGAATCGGCGCCGACGGCGACCGCACCTTCGATGTCGGTGTCCAGCCGGTCACCGACGACGAGCGGACGGCCCGCGGCGCTGCGGGCGATGGCATGCTCGAGCAGCGGCGCGGCGGGCTTGCCCGCCACCACCGGTTCCGCGCCGGTGGCCGACCGCACCGCGGCGACCATCGACCCGTTGCCCAGCACCAGGCCCCGTTCGGTCGGCAGCGTGGAGTCGACGTTCGTCGCCACCCACAGCGCGCCGGCCCGGATCGCGAGGGTCGCCTCGGCGAGGATCGGCCAGCCGGTGTCCGGGGAATGCCCCTGCACGACGGCGACCGGCCGCTCGTCCGCGGACCGCACCGGTCTCAGGCCGACGTGGGTGATCTCCTCGGACAGCGCCTCGGTCCCCACGACGAGGACCGCGGCACCGGCGGGGACACGTTCGGCGAGCAGACGTGCGGCGGACTGCGAACTGGTCACCACCGTCGACTCGTCGGCGGAAAAGCCCAGGTCGCGCAGGTGTGCGGCGACGTCAGCGGGTCGGCGGCTGGCGTTGTTGGTGACGTAGAACAGCCGGTCGTCACCACCGGTCAGCGCCTCCACAGCCCCGGGGACGGGATCGGCGCCGCGGTAGACGGTGCCGTCGAGATCGAGCAGCAGCACGTCGTACGCCGACCGCAGCGTCGACGAGCCCGCCGCGGTCCGGGCGTCCGCGGGTGCAGATGCTCGATCGGTCACAGATCCTCGCCGGTCAGTTCCGCCACCCGCTCCTCGGCGTCGGTTTCGCCGTCGAGGTCGGCGGCGGCCGCGTTGAGGAACCACTTGACGCCGTCCTTCGTGCGGCCGGCTGCCACCAGCGCGTCCGCGTAGGCGTAGAACAGGCGTGCGGCGGCGGTCCCGGTCCGGGACTCGTCGAGATCCGGAGTCTGCAAGGTGACAACGGCCTGATCGTATTGGCCGAGGTCCATGCGGGCACCGGCCACGACGATGCGCAGCTCGCTGGCCTCGTCCCCGGTCAGGGCACGGGCTTCCTCGCTGCGGCCGAGTTCGATGGCACGCTCCGGCCGGCCGAGTCCGCGTTCGCAGTCGGCCATCACCGCCAGCAGGCCGGGACCGCCCGACATGCGGCGGGCAGCGCGCAGCTCGGACAGGGCCTCGGCCCATTCACCGGCGTGGTAGGCGGTGATGCCCGCGGCCTCGCGGACCACGGCGATGCGACCGGCACGCTGCCGTGCCGCCCGGGCATGTGCGAGCGCGAGCCGCGGATCGTCGTCGATGAGCTTGCCTGCCATCACCAGGTGCCGGGCCACGGTGTTCGCGTTCGACTTGTCCAGGCTCAGCAGGTCGCGACGGATCGTCGGATCCAGCTCCGAGGCTTCGACATCGTCCGGCAGATCCGGCTCGTCCGGTCGGGCATCGCGACGCTGCGGGGGCACGCCTTCGCGACCGCGGCCGGGTCCGAAACCACCCTCGCCGCCACGACGACGGGCGCCGCCGTCGCGTCGATCCGGGCCGTGACCTCGGCTGTCGCGGGCACCACGATCGTCGCGGGGTCCGCGGTCGCGTCCGTCGCCTCCGCGGCGGTCGTCGCGTCCGCGCTCACCACGGGCGTGCTCGGGCCGCTCACCGCGGGGCCGGTCACCGAAGCCGCCGCGCCGGTCGTCACGACGCTCGTCGCCGTAACCACCCCGACGCTCGTCACGTCCGCGATCGCCACGGGCGTGCTCGGGCCGCTCACCGCGGGGCCGGTCGCCGTAGCCGCCCCGGCGGTCGTCGCGACCCCGGTCGCCACGACCCTGTTCGGAACGTTCACCCCGGGGCCGGTCGCCGAAGCCACCGCGCCGATCGTCACGACGCTCGTCGCCGTAGCGGTTCGGACGGTCGCCACCTCGGCCCTGACGGTTGTCTCCGGCTCCGCCCTGACGGCGATCACCCCGGTCGTCGCGACGACGGTCTCCGCCCTGACGTGCATCGTCTCCTCGATAGGAGGGGCGTCCCTCACCGCTGCGGCCGTACCGTCCGCGCTCGCCCTCACCCTGCCGGCGGTCGCCGGAAGAAGGACCCTGCCGGCGGTCGCCGAACGACGAGCTCTGCCGGCGATCGTCGCTGCGGCCGGAACGGTTCTCGTCCCGGCGCCGGTCCTGATTGTCGTCGCGTCCCGACCGCGGGGTGGATCCTCCGCCCCGGAAGGATCGACGCTCACCGCTGTTGTCGGACACAGAAAAATCCTTTCACGAAAAAACACGAAAGGGGACCCAGTGAGTGGGTCCCCTTTCGGTAACGGGTGTTCGGCGGTGTCCTACTCTCCCACACCCTGTCGAGTGCAGTACCATCGGCGCAGACAGGCTTAGCTTCCGGGTTCGGAATGGGACCGGGCGTTTCCCTGTCGCTATGGCCGCCGTAACTCTATGAAACTTTACCCACGCTTCGCGTGTCGAATCGAGTGAACGCAGACCCTTTCATCAAGGGGCTCCGCCCACCCAATTCTGACGAATTGGGTGTTGTTTCAGATACCGCACAGTGGACGCGTAGCTTCTTCGTGGTAAGTCCTCGGCCTATTAGTACCGGTCACCTGCACACATTACTGTGCTTCCAGTTCCGGCCTATCAACCCGGTGGTCTGCCGGGGGCCTTACCCCCTCGAGGGGGTGAGAAACCTCATCTTGGAACAGGCTTCCCGCTTAGATGCTTTCAGC
>NZ_JBSFRG010000034.1:0-61349 GCF_053589115.1 Rhodococcus sp. NPDC003383
GGGTCAGCGGCAGGGATTCGACCCGGTCCGGGCCGATGCGGTGTGCGGCGGAGGTGTTGGAGGTGCCGAAGTCGACCGCCAGGACCCAACTCATCGTGTGCTTTTCCCCCTCGAGAATGTCCGGTTCGGGCCGGATGCCGTAATCGGGCGGCAGCCTATGGGACGCGGCGCCGCCGGCACCCGCGGGGCCCGCAGGTGCCGGCGGCGCCGGAAACGACAGCCCGATCAGGCCGGTCAGGCCAGGTCGGAGTAGTCCGCGTCCGAGGACGCACCGGAATCGAACGCGCTGGTGTCGATGTAGTCGTCGGCGATGCCGTCGCCGTCGTAGTCGACGGCACCGGTGCCGAGATCCACGGTCGCATCGATTCCGCCGTCGCGGTCGAGATCGAAGACCGCCTCGTCGAAGGTGCCGTCGCCGTCGACGTCGATCGCGGCGGCGTCGATGTAGCCGTCGCCGTCGGTGTCGGCGCTGATCATGTCGACGGTGCCGTCGCCGTCGAGGTCGATGACCTCCGCGTCGCCGACCCCGTCTCCGTCGGTGTCGAGAACCTGCACGGTGCTGCCGTCCTCGTCGACGATCTCGTCGAGGACGACCGGCTGACCGGCACCGAGGGCATCGGTCGAGGTGGAGCCCGTGCTGACGGCGTTGCTGCTCGAGGCGGAAGCCGACGACGCGCTGTCGGAGGAATCGGAGGCGGACGAGTTGCGGCCGTACGACGAATCCGCGCCGGAGGCCGCCGAGGAACCGTAGGACGAGTCCGAGCTGGACGAGCCGGACGAGTCGTAGCGCTCGTAGCGCTCGTAGGACTCGTAGCTGGTCGAGCCTTCCTGAGCGGCCGAGGACGAGCCGTAGGAGGAGTCGTGGTCGTACGACGAATTGTCGCCGTACGAGGAATCCGAGCTGGTACCGGCAGTGGACTGCGAGTCCTGGCGGTTCGCGTTGCTCGAGCTGGTGCTGTCGGAGAAGGATCCGCGGTTTGCCATGTCGGTGCTGCCTTTCGCTCGTCGGGTATCGGGGATAGGAGCAGCCGGCAGGGCGGAAAGTTCCGGCCGGTTTCACCGAAAATTTCCTGCGGCGTGGACCACGCAACGAAATCCCAGGTCAGCGCAGGAAACACAGCCGAAGCTGTGTCGCAACTCACAGAATTCGAGCCGATCGGGCGGGAGATTCGCGCGATCCGCGCACCTGGCCCCGCACAAGACGCGAACCGTCCAGTAAGTTACACCCGGAAAGTTACGGAGGGGGCCGTCATGAGTGAAGCGGAATTGATCGAGCGGAGCCGGGCAGGGGACCAGGCTGCCTTCGCCGAACTCGTCGCACGGTCACGCGACCAGACCTGGGCGGTGTGCCTGCAGATCACCGGTCACCGGCACGACGCCGAGGACGCCCTGCAGGACACTCTGACCGCGGCATGGCAGAACCTCGCCTCGTTCCGGGGCACCGCCCGTTTCGGAACCTGGCTGTACCGCATCGCCACCAACGCGTCGCTGGCGATCGTGCGCAAACGCCGCGAAACCCCCGAGGACGAAATCGACAACGGCGAGCACACGGGACGATCCGTCGCCGACAGCATCGCCGATACGGACATGGTCCGGCAGGCACTGGCAGCGCTGCCCGAGCAGTTCCGCGTCGCCGTGGTGCTGCGCGAGTACGCCGACATGAGCTACGCGGAGATAGCGGAGCATCAGGGCATCCCGGTCCAGACCGTCAAGAGCCGGATCAACCGGGCACGGGCGCAACTCGTCGAGAAGCTGGCACCGTCGATGCTCGACGTGGACGCACTCGAGCCCTGAGCCCGCTGCCCGGCACTCGCCCGGCGCATCGACTCCGGCGACGCCCGCGGCAGCGCCGGGTTCGGCAGGTGTACGCTGCCCGGGCTCGCGCGCGCTAACGTCGTCGGTGTGCGTGCACCTGCACAGGGGCGAGTCGGGAATCGGAGGACGTGGTGACGATGACGAACGACCGGGAGCCGTCGCTGTGGGACCTCCTCGGCCTCGATCCGCAGGCGACCGTCTCCCCGCTGCCCGACGACGCATGGGCTCGTGCCGTGCGGATCGCGACCGACCCGGACACCCCGCCCGCCGGCGCCGATCTGATCCCGGCCGACGATCCGGACGATCTCGACATCGATCCGATGGTGGTCGACGTCGACCTCGACGCCGACGAGGATGTGCCGGACCTGCAGGGTCACCACGAATCGACATTCGACCCCGAGGACACCGCATTCGACGACGCCGCGACCGGCGACCTCGACGAGCCCTACGCCCACCCCGAGCCGGGCTACCCAGGCGACCCGGACCTCGCCTGAGGGCCGGGTCCCCGTTCACACCGTCGGTTCCAGGACCGGACGATCGACGTGTAGGCCTGGGTGAGCGACACCAGCGCCGCGTCCTCGGCCGCCGATCGGGTGCTCAGACTCTGCGTCTGCACCGACACGAGGCGTTCCTGCGCGATCGTCCGCAGCTGCTCCGGCGGGGCCGACGGATCGGCGCCGAGGGCCTCGGCGACGGTGGCGCCGCGCAGCAGCTGCGTCAGCTCCGTCACCGCGGGCGCGGACGGGTCGGTCTCCAGCAGGGACCGCAACGACCGCAGCAGACCCACCTGGACCAGCGCCGGATCGGACTTCAGCTCGGAGACGATCTGCCGGATACCGTCCCGGGCAGGATGGGTGTACGCCAGCGCGTCGAGTTCGGCGACGATCCGCCCGGCACGGTGCAGGACCGCGAAACGCCGCAGGGACCGGTCGAGCACCGCGCGCAGCGGATCGATGCCGGAGGCCGCGGTCAGCCACTGGTTGACCTGATGGGCGCCGCCGCGCGCCGGACCGCGGCCGTGCACGAGCCCGTACTCCCCGACCATGTCGATGAGCCGGAACACGCGGTCCCGGGGAACGGGAAGCGCACCGTCGCCGACGTCGAGCAGATCGAACAGCTCGAGCGGCGCGAACGGCGCCAGGGCGGCCAGGTCCCGGGCGTCGTTCTCGGTGAACGCACCGGTGTGCGAGGTCTGGGCGAGCAGGCCGGCCACCGGAACCACCGCGCCGACCACGTCCGCGAGCCGGCGTGACAGCACCCCGGCGTGCTCGACGGCATGCCCGATCGGGTCGCGGTGGCCGAGCACGCCACGCCCGAAGCCGTCGGCGCGGGACAGCACCCCGAGCGTGTTCAACGGGGTGAACCCGAGTCGCTGCAGGAACGAGATCTCGTCGGCGCGGGGCATCGAATCGAACAGGAACACCGCGGCGTCGGCGTCGACGGACGCCGAGCGGGTCTGTTCGAACCCGTCGATGAGGGCGCGTTCGGTCGCCGCGGCGTTCGCGACGGTCAGCGTCGCCAGGCCCGGGGTGTCGACGAGCGTGATCCGCGTCAGCGCCTGCGACGGCAGGTGCCGGTGCACGTAGGCGACCTCGGTCTCGGGCACGCCGAGGTCGGCGGTCGCGCCGAAGGTCAGCCGCACCGGCCGGCGGGATCCGTCGAGCTTCACGACCTCCGCGCGG
Organism: Rhodococcus sp. NPDC003383; assembly: GCF_053589115.1. Lineage (NCBI taxonomy): Bacteria > Bacillati > Actinomycetota > Actinomycetes > Mycobacteriales > Nocardiaceae > Rhodococcus > Rhodococcus sp. NPDC003383. The sequence goes on from NZ_JBSFRG010000034.1 coordinate 3,498, forward strand.
GAGGGCGCACCGTTCTCGTACACGGTGACGACGCTGGTGGCCTCGAGCGCCGCGGTCTCGGCGACCGGCGCCCCGATCAGCGCGTTGACCAGCGTGGACTTGCCGGCCTTGAGCCGGCCCACGACGACGATGCGCGGCGGCGACCACAGGATCGCGCCGATCCGGTCGGCGTGCCCGACGAGATCACCGCCGAACGACGCGAGCCGGTGCAGCGCGGCGTCGATGCGGTGGTGGATCGGGTCGGTGGCGTCGGTGACCGGCGCGTTCATGCCGGGACCGCCGTGGTCGACGGGGCACCGAGCGCAGCCTCGATGGGCGTGATCTTCCCGCGCGTGATGCGCAGGTTCTTCTCCAACCGGGTGACATTCGCCTCGCGCGCGGCGGCGTCGGCCTGCGCGGACCGCTTCGCCTCCTCGATCTGCTTCTGCAGCACGGTGATCCGCTCCTGGAGGTTGCGGCGACGGCCGAGCACGATCTCGGGGCGGGTCGTGGCGAGCGTCGCATCGAGCATGCGGGTCGTGGCGGTCCGGGCGGTCGCGATCGTCTCCCGCAGCCAGGTGAGCAGGTTCGTCTTGCCGGCCCGCATCGCCCGGAATCCGAGGTTGACGGCCACCCACACCACACCGGCGACCGCGCCGACGCCGATCACCGCACCGAGCATGGTGGTGCCGATCATGCCCATCGACAGGACGCTCGGATCGAGCAGACCCTGGCGTTTCGAGGTGACCTCGTTGGTGACGAGGGGGTCGGTGCGCATCGACGCGACCGCGATCTCGCGGATGCGTTCCCACTCCTCGGTGCTGTCGAACAGTTCGGTGGTGATCCGCTCGAGGTCGGTGAGGAACCCTTCTGCGGTCATGGCCATCGCCTCGAGCAGGTCGGTCTGGATGCGGGCGGTGAACACCTGCGGCGACTTGCGCAGCACCTCCATCGACGACTTGTTGATGCGGGTGGTCCAGTCCTCGCGGACCCGGGTGAGGTGTTCGTCGAGCCGGGTCGCGGCCTGCTGCCGGGCCAGCGTGAGGTCGCGCTGCAGATGCTGCTCCCAGTGCTGCGCCTCGTCCTTGAGGTTGCGGAGCCGTTCGAGTTCGGCGCTCAGATCCGGGATCGCGGCCTCCCCCGCCCTGACGACGGCGAGTTCGTCCTCGATGGCGCGTTCGACCTCCCGCAGTCCTTCGAGGCAGATGCGCAGGGCGTCGGTTGCCGGTGACTGTTCCGCGGCGGTGAGGCTCTTCTCGATGGCCGACCACAGCGCGGGAATCCCGGAGAACGTCACCGCCCGGTCGCGCAGTGCGTCGGGGAGCCCGGCGTCCTGCGCGGCGAGCGCGCGGACGCTCGAGACGGGCACGACCGGGATGTCGCGGCCGACGTGCTTCGCGATCGAGCGCCGGTTCTCGGCGACGATATCCGCCCAGCGGGTGGTGGCCTTGTCCGTCTTGGTGACGGCGACCACGACGTTCTCGACGCCGGCGGCGCTCTCGCGCAGGAACTGCATCTCCGGTTCGGTGATGGTGGTCGAGGCGTCGCACACCATCACGAGCACGGCGGCCTGATCGGCGGACTGGCGGGCCAGTCCCGCATGCCGGGGGTCGAGGCCGCCGACGCCGGGAGTGTCGACGATGGTGGCGGTCTCGAGCCGCCGCGATGCGACGGGCACCACCGCGGCGACCGGCAGCGCCTCGACCGCCGGATCGGTGACGTACCGCCCGCCCGTGGTCGTCCAGTCGGCGAGCTCGGCGTGCGGGATCCGCCGGTTGCCGTCCGGGAACACCAGTTCCGCTGTGCCCTCCGGGTTCTCGGCGTCGGCCGGCACGAACCGGATGGACACGGCGGTGGCGTTCTCCACGTCGTCCACCGTGATGCCGTCGCGGCCGATCAACGCGTTGACCAGCATGCTCTTTCCCCGTTTGATCTCGCCGACCACGACGACCGATCGCGTACGCCCTTCGCCCGACAGCTTGCGTTCGGCACGGTCGGCAAGTGCGTTGCGGCCGTAGGCCCGCAGCACCTTGCCGGCCCCGGTCACAAGGTCGGCCACCCCCGATTCAGCAGACACGGATCACGACCCTACCGAGTCCCGCGGTTTCGGCAGCGGTGCGTACCCGTGGAAAGCTGGGACCATGCGGATGGAGCGACTGGGCGACGGAGGCAGCCCCGCACGAGTGCTCCGAGCGCTCGGCGTCCGCGCCCGCGACCTCGGAATCGCCCCGCCCGCTGCGCTGACCGGCTTGTGGTTCGGCGCCGCCGCCGTGATCGCGCCCAGTCTCGCCACCTCCCCCGCCCCGGTCCGGGGCACCTTCACCCGGGCGGATCGGACGACCGGTCGGATCGCCCGGGAAGACGGGCCGCTGATCGGGGGCGGATGGATCGGTTATCTCGCGTATCCGGACCGGGTCCCGACGACCCCGGCACTGCCGGTCGCGGCGGGCGGGTGGACCGACGTCGTGCTGCGGCTCGACGACTCCGGCTGCTGGTGGTACGAAACGCTGACGGACGAGCCGTGCCCACCGGATCTGGCCGCCGCCGTGCACGATCCGGATCCTACGGTGCCGGACTGGCGGATCGACTGGACCCCACCGGACCGGGCGACGCACCGGCACGGCGTCGAACAGTGCCTCGACGCGATCCGGGCCGGGGAGGTGTACCAGGCGTGCGTGTGCACCCGCTTCACCGGCACCTGGTCAGGGAACCCGCTCGCGTTCTTCGCCGACGCCGTCGAGACCACCCGCCCGAATCGGGCCGCCTACCTGCAAGGACCGTGGGGCGCGGTGGCGTCCCTGTCACCCGAACTGTTCCTGGCCTGCCACGGCGACCGCGTCGAGTCCTCCCCCATCAAGGGCACGCTCCCGTTGCACCGCGACCCCGCCGATCTGCGAGCCTCCGTCAAGGACGTCGCCGAGAACGTGATGATCGTCGATCTGGTGCGCAACGACCTCGGCCGGGTCGCCGAGACCGGCACCGTCACCGTCACCGACCTGCTCGGCGTGCATCCGGCACCCGGCGTGTGGCATCTGGTGTCGACCGTCGCTGCGACTCTCGGGCCGGACGTCACCGCCGACGCGCTGCTCGACGCCGCGTTCCCGCCCGCGTCGGTCACCGGATGCCCCAAGCTCCGGGCGCGAGACCTGCTGCAGGACTGGGAAGAGCTGCCGCGCGGCGTGTACTGCGGCACCGTCGGCATGGCGAGTCCCGTCGCCGGGCTCGAACTGAACGTCGCCATCCGCACCGTCGAATTCGCCGGGAACGAGTGCGCGCTCGGCGTCGGCGGCGGCATCACCATCGATTCCGATCCGGACGCCGAATGGCAGGAATGCCTCGACAAGGCCGCGAGCATCCTGCAGCTCAGTCCCCGCACACGTCCAGTCCCCCGGGCAGCTCGAACTGCAGGAACACCGCGCTGATCTCTCCGGCGGTCGACGAACAGATGCGCTCGGTGATCTCGTCCGCGTCGAGACCCCACGTCCGGATCACGCCGTCGCCACCCGCCGCGGCGACCGTGCCGTCCGGCAGGAACCGCACCTGCCAGCGGCCGACGCCGGTGTCGGTGATCGGACCGCCCATCGCGTGCATCGCCCGCGGAGCCGCCACGTCCCACAACCGGACGGTGCCGTCGTCGCTGCCGCTGGCCACCACGCCACCGCCGGGTGCCACCGACACCGAATAGACGGTCCCGGTGTGTCCCCGCAGCGGTGTGCTCCGCGCGGTGAAACCGCCGTCGTCGCCGCGGTCCCAGATGATCACCGTGTGGTCGTCGCCGCCGGTCGCCAGCACCGAACCGTCCGCACCGAACGCCACGCCGTTGACACCGGCCGTGTGCCCACCGGTCACCGGCACCGCGACCGGCCGGTCCGGGTCCGTGATGTCCCACGCGTAGATCTCTCCGTCCGCGCTCGCGACGACGAGGCTGCGGCCGTCCGAGCTCACCGCGGCGCTCCGCACGAGGTTCGTCGGACCGGTCAACGGAGCGCCGCGCGGCACCGGACGCACCGGATCGGTCACATTCCACAGGGTCACCGACTGGTCGTCCGCGCCGGTCACCAACGTCCTGCCGTCCGGGGTGAACGCCAGCTCCGAGGTGAACCGGGTGCCGAGCCGGACGGGTTCACCGAGCGGCCGCGGACGTTCCGGGTCGGCCACGTCCCACAGGCGGACACTGCCCCCGGAGGTGGGAGCGGTCGCCAGGATCGTCCCGGCCGGTGACAATGCGACGACGTTCGCGCCGCCGAGCGGACGCGGCAGGTCGATCGCCGTGGCCTGGCTCCAGCGGCCGCCGTCGTCGATGCGCCACAGGTTCACCACCGAGTCGTAGCCCCCGGTCGCGGCGAGCCTGCCGGACCGGTCGACGGACGGCAGGGTCAGGGCGGCATCGGCGACACCGACGCGTTCGCGCGGCAACGTCCACATCCGGATCTTGGAATCCTGCCCGCCGGTGACGACGGTCCGGCCGTCGGGTGTCACGGTCAACACGGGCAATCCGCCGCCGTTGCCGGTCAGTCCCGGTTTCAGTTCGTCGACGATCCCGGCGACCGGGTCGACGGACCACAACTTCGCGGTGCCGTCCCACGACGCGGACGCGACCGTGCGCCCGTCGGGCAGGAACGTCACCCTCCACACGCCCCCGGTGTGCGCGCGGGTCGGGGCGCCCAGCAGTCGCGGCGCCGCGACGACGGTGGTGTCGAACAGGTGGAGCATGCCGTCGTCGCTGCTCACGACAAGTCTCGTGCCGGTGGGGTCGAAGTCCGCCGAGTGCGCGACGTCGCCGAACCCGGTGAGCGGCGCTCCGATCGGAGTGGGGTCGGTCGGGTCGCTGACGTCCCACAGCCGCACGCTGCGGTCGTCGCTGGTGGTCGCGAGGACCGAGCCGTCGGTCCGGAAGACCGCGGTGCGCACGGCGCCGTCGTGGGCGTTCAGCACGGTCACCGGGAAATCCGGGGTGGTCGTGTCGATGAGCGCGACGGTGCCGTCGTCGTACGGTACCGCCAGCAGCCGGCCGGTCGGCGAGTACCGCACGTTGTGCACGGCGAGGCCCTCGGGCCCGTGGTGTTCGAGCAGCAGGACCGGACGGGCGCGGTCGGTGACATCCCAGATCCACACGCTGCCGTCGCCACCACCGGCGGCGAGGCGCCGGCCGTCGGGACTGAACGACACCGACGCCATGTAGTCGGGCAGCGCGGTCAGCGGCTCCCCGATCGGTTTCGGGTCGGCGCGGTCGGACAGGTCCCACAACCGGACGGAACCGTCGTCGCTGGCCGAGGCGAGGGTGGCTCCGTCCGGTGAGACCGCCACCCCGTACACGGGTCCGGTGTGCCCGTCCAGGGTCCGCGCGAGCGGGGTCCCCTGGGTGGCGACGAGTCGGGAATAAGCGACATCGCTGTCGGGCTGCAGATGGGCCGCGACCAGCGACAGGTCCGCCGATGTCGTCGGATCGTCGTCGCGCATGGCGTCGGCGAGCGCGATGATCTGCTGGAACTCGGCGGCGCTGCGTTCCTCTTCGGCCCGGTTCTTCGCCGTCCACGCCAGCGTGCCCGTGACGAACGAGACGATCGTCGAGATCGCGAGACCGGCGAGAACCATCCGCCGCCACCGCGCGGCCCGTTCGATCTCCCGCCGGGAGGCGGCGAGGAAATCGACGGCGGTGGGGCTCAGGGCCGAGCCCACTTCCCCTCGGCCGTTGCCGACGCGGGTCAGCCGCGCGTCCTGCTCACGGACCAGATCCATGCGTCCGCGCTGGTAGAGCATGCTCTTGTTGCGGCCGGTCTCCACCCAGTTCGCGGCGTCCGCCTCGAGCTGCTGACGCAGTGCCGCCGACGAGCGGTCCTCCTGAATCCAGGACTTCAGGCGCGGCCACGCCTCGATCACGGCGTCGTGGATCAGCTCGGCATGTCCCGCATCGACGACGACCACGCGGGCGGACACGAAATGGTCGAGGACGCGGCTCGCGGTGGCGCGGTCGCCGAGAGCGAGCAGCTGGGCGAGCGGCCGGGCGATCTTCACGTCGGTGCCGGTGTTGGTGACGTACACCAGGTGCACCAGCATCTCCCGGGCCAGCTGCCTGCCTCGATCGTCGAGCTCCTCCCATGCGCGCTCGGCGCTCGCGGCGATCGAACCGCGCACCCCTCCGGTCGCGCGGTAGCCGGCGACGGTGAGGTTCCCGCCCCGGCGGCGATCCCACATGGTGTCGAGCAGGTGCGACAGCAACGGCAGTTCCGTGCCGCTGAGCTCACCCCCGGTGAGCACTCCGAGGTCGTTGAGGATGAGATCGGCCAGGCCGGATTCGAGTTTGACCCCGACGAGCTTGGCCGGTTCGGTGATCACCTCCTCGAGGTTCTCGCGGCGCAGCGGTCGCACCGTCTTGGTGCGGCGTTCGAGCGCGCGGGCCAGAACCGGATAGGACACCGCCTGCTCGTAGAAGTCCGAGCGCATCGTCGCCACGACGGTAGCCGGGGCGTCCTCGTGCTCGACGGTGGTCGAGGCCCGTTCGAGGACCCCGAGAAACTGGGAGCGTTCGTCGCGGTCGTCGCACTGGGTGAACAGTTCCTCGATCTGGTCGACGACGATCAGCAGCGACGAACACCCCATGCGGGTGGCCGCCGCCCGGATCGCCCGCTGGACGGCGACGGCGTCGGCACGCTGCGCGGCGGGGTCGGCGAGTTCGGGGATCGCCTCGGCGAGACGGCCGAGCGGGTGTCGCCCCGGGGTGAGCACGACGGGGCGCTGGTCACCGTCCCCGCACAGTTCCGGGATCAGCCCCGCCTGCACGAGCGACGACTTGCCGACGCCGGATGCCCCGGTCACGATCACCGGTCCGTGCCCGTGCGCCGCGACGGTGATGTCGGCGAGTGTGCGCACGCTCTCGGCGCGGCCGAAGAACAGCCACGCATCCTTCTCCCGGTACGCGGACAGTCCCCGGTACGGGCGCACTCCGGCCTGGGGCACCGGTGCAGGCTCGGGTGTTTCGGCCGTCCGGCCCGGTCCCGACGACGTTCCGCGGGCACAGTCCCACCAGTTCTGCCACTGCTTCAGCGAGTAGAGGCCGGGGGTGGGCGGTTCGGGGTTCAGGGCGCGGGCCGCCCGGACGAGTGCGACGAGCACGGGACGCACGGTCTCGAAGCTGGCGGGCAGACGCTTCCCGGAACGCCAGTCGCTGAGCCGCTGCACGGACACCGTGCGGTCGCTGCCCATGGCCCGGGCGAGGGCCGCGGATTCCGTTTCTACCTTCTTCAGGGGCGGCCGGCCCGCGGCGGCGAAGAGCATGCGCAACTGGTCCGCGAAGAACTGCCGAGGGTCGGGTTCGTCGCGGCCGTCGTCCTCTGCCATCCGCTTCCGCACCTTCCGGTTCGTCGGAGATTCCCCTGGGATTCCAGGAAAACTCCGCTGCGGAAAATTTCCTCACCCACTGTGACCTGGGATGATATCCGTTCCGCAGGGTCCGGTAGTTGGTCGGGTCGCATTTCGGCGGAAGAGTGGTCACCGAAGCGAGAACGGTCTCGCTACCAGCGTGGCCCCACGCCGGTGGGAATTGAAGTTCGAGGGGTAGTTCCTGTCGGCGTGGGGAAGCGGTGGATCGGGTCCTGAGGGTGACCATGATCAGAATCGTCGACCGGATTTCCGGCTGGGTGCCCCCGTCGTTCGTCGTAGCAGGTACGGTCGCTGCGTCGGTGGTGCTGATACTCGCGCTCGCCTAGGCGCACAGGGCTGCGCCACCCCGCCCGTTGCCGGGCGGGGTGCACACGAGGGTCTCGGAGCCGGTTCGGCTCCTTACACAGACCCGGGCATCCGGGTCAGCGCGTCGGTGTCATGCGACGCGAGCGCCCCATGAGATCGGTTCCCATCGCGGCGGTCGCGAGACCCAGCAGGCAGATCACGATGCCGCAGACGACGTTGGACCAGATCATCCCGGTGGTGGTGGTCACGCCGGCGACCACCCACGGGGAGACGATCAGCCAGACCCCGAGCAACGGTGCCACGAACGTCATCCCGTGGGTGCGGGCGAGCGCCGAGCCGAATGCGACTGCCAGCAGGGCGACGGCGAGGCCGGTGAACAGGTTGCTCATCGTCAGGTTCATCTCGCCGCTGAAGCCGACGATCCAGGCGGAGCACGCCGCGTAGAGACCGGCGATCATCAGCAGTCCGTCGGCCACCTGCGCCGGGGGCTGTTCGGCCGCCATGTCGTAGCGCGCGCGCATTTCGAGAATGTCCGGGTGGGTGCGCATCGCATCGTGTGCAGATGTCGACATCGTTCTCATCTCCCTGGCCGGCGCACAGGACCGCGGCCTTGTGCGCCGTATCGGTCGTTGGACGGGGAAGATTGCTCAGCGATCAGGAGGATCGCGAAGGAAGCAGATCACCCATAGACGCCTCCGGAGTCCGTTGTGTGGTAATTCAATTCCACACCTCACTGCGCCCGAGCGAAAGGGGTACGCGGCCCCGCTCGGCGATGCGCCGGCGCCGCTCAGTCGCGCGCCGCGTGTTCGGCCGCGGCCTCGTCCTCCAGGTCCTTGCGGAACGCGGCGTACCGGGCCCGATGCTCCGGACGACGACGGATCAGCGCCCACGCGACCGCCAGCACCACGAACCAGATCGGGGTCACCATCAGCGCCTCGCGGGTGTCCGTCTCCTGGGTGAGCGCCCAGACGATGAACGCGAAGAAGGCGTAGACGACCCACACCATCGGCACACCGCCGGGCATCTTGAACGTCGACGCCGCGTGCAGGTCCGGACGGCGCTTCCGGTACCGCAGGTAGCTCGCCAGGATGATCGACCACACGAACATGAACAGCAGCGCCGAGATCGTCGTGACGAGGGTGAACGCCTCGATGACCGAGTCACCGGCGAACAGCAGCACGATCGCGGACAGCAGGAACATGCACGAGAACATCAGCGCGTTCGCCGGGACCCGGCGCCGGTTGAGTCTGCCCAGCGCCGCCGGCGCGTCACCCTCCTGCGCGAGCCCGTACACCATCCGCGACGTCGAGTAGATGCCCGAGTTCGCGGACGACGCCGCCGACGTGAGCACGACGAAGTTGATGACCGACGCGGCGATACCGAGGCCGGCGAGGGTGAACATCGCCACGAACGGGCTGCGACCGGCCTCGATCTCCCGCCACGGCGTCACCGCCATGATGACGACCAGCGCGGCGACATAGAACAACAGCACGCGGATCGGGATCGAGTTGATCGCCTTCGGGAGGTTCTTCTCCGGGTCCTTGGCCTCGGCGGCGGTGGTACCGACCAGCTCGATCCCGACGAACGCGAACACCGCGATCTGGAAACCGGCGACGAACCCCATCGGGCCGGTCGGGAAGAACCCGCCGTCGTTCCACAAGTTGTCGAAACCGGCGGTCGCACCGTTGGGGGCCGTGAAGCCGTCGATGATCATGACCAGGCCGACCACGATGAGACTGACGATCGCGACGATCTTGATGAGGGCGAACCAGAACTCGGTCTCGCCGAAGGCTCGCACGGTCGGCAGGTTCAGCAGCAGCAACGCCAGGATCGCCGCCAGGGCGGGAATCCACAGCGGCACGTCCGACCACCAATAACGCACGTAACCGGAGATCGCGACGATGTCGGCGATGCCGGTGACGATCCAGCAGAACCAGTACGTCCAGCCCGTGAAGAACCCGGCCCACGGCCCCAGCAGGTCGGCCGCGAAGTCCGCGAACGACTTGTAGTGCAGGTTCGACAGCAACAGCTCGCCCATCGCCCGCATGACGAAGAACAGCATGAACCCGATGATCATGTACACGAAGATCACCGACGGACCGGCCAGGGAGATCGTCTTGCCCGACCCCATGAACAGTCCGGTTCCGATGGCACCACCGATCGCGATGAGCTGGATGTGCCGGTTGGACAGCTGCCGCGAAAGATGCGGTTCGTCGGTCGACAGGGGTTCGGGTGGAGCACTCACTGCGACGAGTCTACGGACGGGTTCATTCCTGCCGTGAGGCGAGTACCGCGTCGTACAGCTCGCGCTTCGAGACACCGGCGGTCGCGGCCTGCCCGCACGCGTCCTTCAGGCGCATCCCGCTCGCCACGAGGCGTTCGACCTCCTCGACGAGATCGGCGGGGTCGGCGACCTGCTGCGATGCCCCTTCGAGCACCACGGTGATCTCGCCGCGGGCACCGTCGACGGCCCAGTCCGCGAGCTCGGCGAGCGTGCCGCGCCGCACCTCCTCGTAGGTCTTGGTCAGCTCCCGGCACACCGCGGCGCGGCGGTCGCCGCCCAGCACCGCGACCGCGTCGGCCAGGCACGCCGCCAGCCGGTGCGGCGCTTCGAAGAACACCACCGCGCGCGGTTCCGTCACGAGCGTCTGCAGCCAGGCGCGGCGCGGACCGGACTTGCGCGGCGGGAAACCGTCGAAGCAGAACCGTTCGACGGGCAGCCCCGACAGTGCGAGCGCCGTGGTCACCGCGGACGGGCCGGGCAGGCACGTGACGGGCAGATCCGCGGCGACGCACGCGGACACCAGCCGGTACCCGGGGTCGCTGACCGACGGCATGCCCGCGTCGGTGACCAGCAGCACGGTCAGTCCCGACTCGATGTCCGCGATCAGCGCCGGGGCGCGCGTGACTTCCACCTGGTCGTAGAAGCTGACGACGCGACCGGTGATGGTCACCCCGAGGGCCGCAGCGAGCGACCGGGTGCGGCGGGTGTCCTCGGCGGCGACGACGTCGGCCGTCGCGAGGGCTTCGCGGAGCCGGCTCGAGGCGTCGCCGATGTCACCCATCGGCGTGGCCGCCAGCACGAGCCGTCCTTGTCCCGGGTTCTCTGCCTGCATGCGTATCAGCCTACGATCGGACCGTGACCGTGACGGACGAGCGCCCCGCCGAGGCCCCCGACCGTCGCCTGCTGAGTCCCGGGCCGCTGGTGCCCCCGGTCGATCCGGGTCCCACCGACCGCGCCCGCGGCTGGGTGGTGACCCTGTTCGTCACCGCGCTCGCCGCGATCACCCGGTTCGCGATGCTCCACTACCCCACCGACGCGAAGACGCCGGTGTTCGACGAGAAGCACTACGTGCCGCAGGGCTGGCAGGTGCTCACCGGCGGCTGGATCGAGGACAACCCCGGCTACGGACTGGTGGTGCATCCACCGGTCGGGAAACAGCTCATCGCGCTCGGCGAGGCCCTGTTCGGTTACAACGGGTGGGGCTGGCGGTTCTCGTCGGCGGTCGCCGGCACGATCCTGGTGCTGCTGGTGGTGCGCATCGTGCGGCGGCTGACCCGGTCGACACTGCTCGGCGCGCTCGCCGGGGTGCTGCTCGTCGTCGACGGGGTCACGTTCGTCTCGTCCCGGATGGGGATGCTCGACGTCTTCCAGGCGATGTTCGTCGTCGGTGCGTTCGGTTGCCTGATCGTGGACCGCGACGACGTGCGTGCCCGCATGGCGCGGGTGGCCGCGGAGGACCGTATCGGGGTCAGCACCTGGGGTCCGCGGCTCGGGGTCCGCTGGTGGCGGTTCGGCGCGGGTGTGCTGCTGGGCCTGGCCGTCGGCACCAAGTGGTCCGGGGTCTATTTCATCGCGTTCTTCGGGTTGATGTCGGTGGCGTTCGACGTCGCCGCGCGCCGCGCCTACGGGGTGCGGCGGCCGTGGGTGGGCACCGCGCTGCGCGATATCGGTCCGGCGCTGTACGCGCTGGTGCTGATCCCACTGGGTGTGTATCTGGCGAGCTACTGGGCGTGGTTCGCCAGTGAAACGGGGGTGGACCGGCACGCGGTGGGCACGAAGATCGGCACCGACGGCCCGTTCTCGTTCGTGCCGGATTCGCTGCGGTCGCTGTGGTACTACAGCGCGAACGTGCTCGAGTTCCACTCCGGACTGACCAATTCGGCGGGCAACCACCATCCGTGGGAGTCGAAGCCGTGGACGTGGCCGATGGGCCTGCGGCCGATGCTGTACTACTTCGCCGAGGGCGACCGCATCCGCGGGTGCGGCGAGGAACAATGCGTCAAGGCCGTGATGCTGATCGGCACGCCCGCCCTGTGGTGGGTGTCGCTGGCGATGGTCGCGTGGGGGCTGTGGCAGATCGTGGTGCGACGCGACTGGCGGTGGGCGGCCGTGTTCACCGGCTACGGCGCGGCACTGCTGCCCTGGTTCGCGACCCTCGACCGGCAGATGTACTACTTCTATGCGGTGCCGTTGGCGCCGTTCCTGGTGATGGGCGTGGCGCTCGTGCTCGGGGACGTGCTCGGCCCGGCCCGGGCGTCGCGGGAAAGACGCTCGACGGGTCTGCTCGTCGTGTGCCTGTACGTGGGTCTGGTGGTCGCGAACTTCGTGTGGTTGTGGCCGATCCTGACGGCGCTTCCGATCACGGTCGAGGAGTGGCACGACCAGCTGTGGCTGCCGAGCTGGCGCTGACCGCGCCCGGTACCGGTCCGCCCGATACCGGTTTGCTCAGTACCAGTCGTCGAACAACGCCGTGTCCGGTGTGCCGGGCCGGCGATCGTCCTCGGTGTAGTGGATGCCCCCGAAGTTCGTGGCGACCCTGCGGGCCACCGCAGGCATGAGCCGGCGCATCGCATCGATCCGCTCCTCCAGGTGGGCCGGGTCGAACGGCGCCGCCGGGATCTCCCCGGTCCCGACCAGCCGGTCCTCGACGACCAGCGCGCGCACGCTCGGCCCGCCGCGCAACCCGTCGACCCAGTGCGCGGCGCCGGTCCGATCGGCGATCCGGTGCAGCAGCGGGATCCACACCCGCACCGCGGGAACGGTGCGGTCGACGATCACGAAGATCACCTGCGAGTCGAGCACCAGCACGAAGTCGCCGTCGGCGTCGATGCTGGCGGGCCGGCCCAGCACGTGGGCGAGCGCGTCGCCCACGCGGCTGCGCAGCTCGTCGTACCATTGCCCGCCGTCGACACCCGGATACGGTCCGACCTGCACGAACGCCGGTTCGATAACGTCCCACCGGTCGCGCAGCACGCCCACCACCCAGGACGCGACGGCATCTGGGTCGCCGATCGTCGACGGCGTGTCGGGCGGGCACCGTCGCGGCGCGGACGACCCGCACTCCCACGGCGGGGCGAGGATGCGGGCGCCGACCCCGAGACCGGGGCGGTTCTCGATCCGCACCCCCGCGGCCGGTGTCAGCGCCGTGTCCGCGCGTAGCTCCAGACCGTCGCCGAGGGGCAGCTCGGCGATGCTCCCGGCCATCTGGGTCCGGAACCTGGCCCAGGCGAGCTCGACCGATTCGTCGAAGTGGCCGATGTCGTTCACGAACATCTCCTCTCGCAGTGAAACCGCGGGCAGCGTCACGGTACTGCGAGGGTCCGACAATCAGGTGGCGGCGCGCGTGCCGCGGAGCCACCGATCGCGGGTACGCGGCATCCCGCTGGCGCCGTCCGCGGTGGGACGCACCGCGAGGACCTGATGGACGGTGAGCCGGTTCGGTGCTTCGAACCCGAGGGCGCTCGCCGTCAGGTACAGCAGCCAGGTGCGGGCCCGTTCCTCACCGGCCAGCCGCACCGCCTCGTCCCACGATCCGAGCAGGTTCGACACCCAGGCGCGCAGGGTCAGCGCATAGTGTTCGCGCAGCGATTCGCTGTCGCGCACCTCGAGTCCGGCTCGTTCGAAGGCGTCGATCGTCTTACCGAGCGGCAGCACCTCTCCGTCCGGGAAGATGTAGTGGTCGATGAACGACGGGGCACGACCGGGCCTGTCCGGCAACGACCGCACCCGCGCGATCGCGTGGTTGAGCAACCGGCCACCGGGCCGCAGCAGGGCGTGCAACTCCGCCGCGTACAGCGGCAGGTTCACCAGCCCCACGTGCTCGGACATGCCGACGCTCGCGATCGCGTCGAAGGGACCGTCGTCGATGTCGCGGTAGTCCTGCAACCGGATCTCGATCCGATCGGACAATCCGGCCTCGGCGATCCGTTTCGTCGCCAGGTCGCGCTGTTCGCGGCTGAGCGTCACCCCGACCACGTCGACCCCGTAGTCGCGGGCGGCGTGCATCGCCAGCGAACCCCAGCCACAGCCGACGTCGAGCAGCCGCATCCCCGGAGCAAGTCCCAGCTTGCGGCACACCAGATCGCACTTGTCGCGCTGTGCGGTGTCCAGCCGGGCGTCGTCGTCCACCCAGTAGCCGCACGAATAGACCATGGTCGAGCCGAGGAACAGCCGGTAGAAGTCGTTGCCGACGTCGTAGTGGTGCGACACCACGAGCGAGTCGCGGTCGCGGCTGTGCCGGATCCCCCGGCGGCGGCGGATCTCGACGGCGGGTGGTCGCGGCGGCGGCCCGACCGCGCCGAGCCGCACAAGAGTCGCCGCGGCACGCGCGAGGGTGCGGGGGCGCAGGCCGGCGAGCCGATGGTCCCCGATCCGGTCGACCACTTCCGGGATGCCTAGCAGGGGGAACAGATCGTCGACGTCGAGATCACCGGAGATGTAGGCGCGGGTCAGGCCGAGTTCGTTGGGCGCCCACAGCATGCGACGCAGGGCGCGACGGCGGTTCACGACGACACGCGCGGCCGCGTCGGGCGGGCCGGCCTCGGACCCGTCCCAGCAGCGGACACGGACGGGTAGGTCGACACCGATCAGGGCTTCGAAGGCCGACAAGAGCCGGGGTGCTGCCGACTTCATGATCATCACTGTCGCGCACCGGCCACGGCGGCGCACGGTGAACGATCAACCTTTCTCGACCGACTCCGGCGGCGCCGCAAGGACCCCCACGGTCCGGCCCCGCTCGACCATGTCGACGATCGCGAATCCCGCCTCCGACAGCAGGGCGCTGATCCGCATCGAGATCGGTCCGGTCGCGGTGCCCGGCGGGGGTTCGTCGAACACCCACAGTTCACCGCCGGGGCGCAGCAGCGCGGCCGCTGCGGCGGGCACGGCCGGGTCGCCGGAACGGAAAGCGGGCACATCGATCGCGAAGATCAGGTCGAACGGACCGCCATCGACGTCCGGGAACCGGGCCACCCGCAACTCGACCCCGGCCGCCGCCTCGTTGCGCCGACGCGCGCGGTCGATCTGCGTCGCCGAACCGTCCACCCCGAGGATCGTGCCGTCGGGGCCGATGCGCTCGTGCACCAGCGACACGGCCACTCCTCCCCCGCATCCGATCTCGAGCACCCGCATGCCGGGACGCGGGGCCATCGCCTCGACCGCGAACGCGATACGGTCCGGGACGGCGGTCATCCGGTGCGCCGCAGCGTCGGCCGGCGCCCGCCGAGGAGCGGATCTCGCGACAGGTCACGGTAGAGGGAGATGCACAACCCGACCATGACGACCACGAACGGTGCCGCGGCGATGATCGTCATGGTCTGGAGAGCACCGAGCGCTTCCGACCCGCCGGTCCACAGCAGTAGCGCGGCCACCCCGCCGGTGAGCGCGCCCCAGAACACGACGATCCATCGGCCGGGCGAGAGCGTCCCGCGTTGGGTGAGGGTGCCCATCACCATCGACGCGGCATCGGCACCCGAGACGAAGAAGATCGCGACGAGCAGCATCACGACGAACGTCGACACCCCGACGAGCGGCAGGTTGCCGAGCATCCCGAACAACTGCCCCTCGAGGCTGCCTGCGCCGGCGATGTCGTGGCCGTCCTGCTGCTGGCCGATGGCCGCCCCGCCGAACACCGCGAACCACAACAGGCTCACGATGCTGGGCACGATGATGACACCGACGACGAACTGGCGGATGGTCCGGCCCCGGCTGATGCGGGCCAGGAACATGCCGACGAACGGGGTCCACGAGATCCACCACGCCCAGTAGAAGATCGTCCACGACGAAAGCCATTCGCCCGCTTCGGCGCTCGAGGCGGCAGTGCGTGCGGACATGCGAGCCAGGTCCGAGGCGTAGGCGCCGAGGGTCGTCGGGATCAGGTTGAGGATCAGCACCGTCGGCCCCAGCACGAACACGAACAGCGCGAGGCTCAGCGCCAGCACCATGTTGATGTTCGACAGCCACTGGATGCCCTTGGCGACGCCGGACACCGCCGAGGCGATGAACGCGCACGTCAGGATCGCGACGATCGCGACGAGCAGCAGGACGCCGGTCTCCTCCATCCAGCCCGTGACCTCGAATCCGGAACCGATCTGCAGGGCTCCGAGCCCGAGCGAGGCGGCGGTGCCGAACAACGTCGCGTACAGCGCGAGGATGTCGATGACCTTGCCGAGCGGGCCCTCCGCGCGGCTGCCGAGCAGCGGCACGAACGCCGAGCTGATCAGCTGCTTCCGGCCTTTGCGGTAGGTGCCGTACGCGATCGACAGACCCACGACCGCGTAGATCGACCACGGGTGCAGACTCCAGTGGAACATGGTCGTGGCCATCGCCGGTCCGGCGCCACCGGCGCTGCGGGGCGGCGGCGTCACGAAGTGCGAGAGCGGTTCGGCGACCCCGTAGAACATCAGGCCGATGCCCATGCCGGCGCTGAACATCATCGCGATCCAGCTCACCGTGCGGAACTCGGGCTTCTCGCCGTCCTTGCCGAGCGGAATCGTCCCGTACCTGCTCATCGCGAGCCACAGCGCGAAGATCACGAATCCGCTGGCGGTGAGGACGAACAGCCAGCCGAGGTCCACGACGAGCCAGTCCAGTACCCGGCCGGTCACCGTGTTCAGGTTCTCGGGGGCGGTCAGGCCCCACACGACGATCGCGACGACCAGGGCCGCGGCGACACCGAACACGACGCGGTCCGTCGAGGGTCGCCGGTCCCGGTCCGCCGCGGGTGACGCCGGACCGGGTGGGCCGACGCCGGGTGGTGTCTGCGGCCGGGGCGTCCCGGGCGCAGCAGTCGAACCGGTTCGATCCGCAGGCACGGCCATGGATCAACGCTCGCCCTCGAACGGGTGCGGCGCAAGCACCTGCGACCGGGAAAGGTCCTCCCGAACCGGTCGTTTCCGACTCGGGGAACGAATCGGACACTCGGGAGGTGTCAGGCTCCGCGGACCGCGGCGACCACGAACTCGAGGATCTCGTCGTCCGACATGCCGAGGGCCCGCAACTCCGCGACGTAGGCGGTGGTCGCGCGCTGGGCGAGGGTGA
This sequence comes from Rhodococcus sp. NPDC003383, assembly GCF_053589115.1. Classification (NCBI taxonomy): domain Bacteria; kingdom Bacillati; phylum Actinomycetota; class Actinomycetes; order Mycobacteriales; family Nocardiaceae; genus Rhodococcus; species Rhodococcus sp. NPDC003383. The sequence goes on from NZ_JBSFRG010000034.1 coordinate 20,485, forward strand.
GCGTCGGATCACCCGACGCGGCCGTCGCGACGAACGTGCCCGCGCGCCCGCGCGTCTCGAGGACCCCGGCCTGTTCGAGTTCCCGATAGGTCTTCGCGACGGTGTTCGGCGCGATCCCGAGATGCTCGGCGAGAGCGCGCACGGTCGGGAGTTTGGTGCCGGCGATCAGTTCGTCGCGGCGGACCAGCTCGACGATGCGACGGCGCAACTGTTCGAACGGTGGGGTCTGAGAGCTCTGGTCGATGGCGATGTCGAGCACGCGAGCAATGTACCAGCGCACAACGCACCGGCCCCGGGCATGCTGCCCGGGGCCGGTGGGAAGTGCGTATGGAGTGTGACCGATCAGACACGCGCCTTGTCGTGATCGTCGTCGTCCGAACCCTTCGCGTACGTGCCCTTCTCGAGCAGGTCGCGGATCTGGATGAGCAGGTCCGTCTCGCTCAGCGGCTTGTCCTCGGACTCCTTCGGCGGAGCGAAACGGTTCTTCGCGGCGTTGACCGGGACGATGAGCACGAAGTACACGACCGCGGCGATGATCACGAAGTTGATCACCGCGGTGACGACCGCACCGATGTTGATGAAAGTCTCAGGGCTGGAAGTGATCTGGAATCCCCAGCCGTACTCGTTGGCACCACCGACCGCCGCGACGAGCGGGTTGACGATGTTGTTGGTGAACGCGGTGACGATCGCGGTGAACGCGGCACCGACGACGACGGCGACCGCCAGTTCCACCACGTTCCCACGCAGCAGGAAATCCCTGAACCCCTTGAGCATGTACCCGGCTCCTCCCAATCGGCATTACGCATGTATTGACGGCGGAAAATCGTAGGGGGCGGGCGGGCAACCTTCAAACGGGACATGCCACGGGTGACGGCGAACACGGCAAGCATTGCAGGGACGCCCGATGCGGCACGCGGCACAATAACGGCCATGGCCAAGACCGCGACGATCTACCACAACCCGCGCTGCAGCACGTCCCGCAACACCTTGAAGGTCCTCCAGGAGGCCGGCCTCGAACCGACCATCGTCAAGTACCTCGAGACCCCGCCGTCCCGCGACGGCCTGCGCAAGCTGCTCGACGATGCGGGCCTGAAGCCCAGCGAGGCGATCCGCCGGAAGGAAGCGCTGTTCACCGAACTGAACCTCGCCGACGCGTCCGAGGACGAACTGATCGATGCGATGGTCGACAACCCGATCCTCATCGAGCGGCCGATCGTCGTCACCGACAAGGGCACCGTGCTCGCGCGCCCGGTCGACAAGGTCCGCGAGATCCTCTGACGGCACGCGCCCACGTCTCCGGCCGGAGACGTGGGCGTTCTTCTCGGACTACGCGTCGTTCTACTCGGACTGTGCGTGCCGGCCCGCCCGGCTGCCCCGGTACGCGGCCCGGCGCGCCGCAGCGATCCACCCCGGCCACATGTCCACCTCGGCCGGGCAGTTGAGCACCGGATCGAACGCGGGTCGCTCACCGTCACCCGGCAGTGTCTCCACGACGAGCTGCCCGGCGGGTGCCACCTCGCCTCCCGCAGATTTCAGCGACAACCCGAAGCGCAACGTGCCGCTGTCGGCCAGCGCGTCCGCATCCGCCGACTCCGGGAGCCCGGCTTCCGGTTCCGCCACCACCCATCGCAGATCCGGGTGCTCGCGCGTGCGGAACGCGGTGACGCTGCTGTAGTGGGCGCCCGACCAGCTCCGCGCCGGCGACAACAGCACGGGCACACGCCCGTGTGCGGTGACCAGCAGGATGTCCCACAGCCCGACGCTCAGGTGCAGCCGCACCGCCACGCCGAGGAAGTCGGGAAGCATTGCGGGAAGCCCGATTCCGCGGGACAACCGGACAGTGACCGGCACCTGCCCCTGCGTCGGCCACCAGCTCGACACCAGCTCGGCGTGCCCCCGAGCGAGAACGCCGTGCGGATGGAAGATGCGCGCGTGCCGCACCGCCGAGGCCGCCGCGAACGGCGCCTCGAGGACCGCGTCGAGCTGTTTCATCCCACCCAGATACCCACCCGACGCGGTTTCAATCACCCGCCCCTTTTCCCGAGCGCACCCGCCCCCTTTCCCGAGCGCCCACCTCCTTTTCCCGAGCGCCCGCCCCCTCTTCCCGAGCGAATGTATCGCTCGGTCGGTTGAAGGAGACGAGCGATACATTCGCTCGGAAGAAGTAAAGGGGCGGAGGGTCAGAGCACGGCCCGTGCGAGCGGGCACGACATGCACCGCGGCCCGCCCCGGCCCGATCCCAGTTCCGACCCGGCGATCCGCAGCACCTCGATACCCGCTGCCTCGAGCCGCGCGTTCGTCTCGACGTTCCGCTCGTACGCGACGACCACTCCCGGCGCGACCGCGAGGGTGTTGTTGCCGTCGTCCCACTGTTCCCGTTCGGCGACGACCGAGTCCAGGCCGGTGTCGATGACACGGAGCTTGTCGATACCCATCGCCTCGGCCGCGGCCTCGAGGAACGGTCGCGGCCCGTCGATGCGGGCGTCGCCGTCGTCCCGGCGGATCGTGAAGGCCTCGAGCGTGTCCCGGATCGCCGGATACATGACGACCGCGTCGATGTCGACCATCGTGCACACGGTGTCCAGGTGCATCGACGCCCGCTGCTGCGCGATCGGCACCGCCAGCACCGTGTGTGCCAGGCCGTCCTCGAACACACTGCGCGCCAATGCTTCCGCACCGGCCGGTGAGGTGCGCTCCCCCACGCCGACGGCGATGACCCCCGGCGCGAGCAGCAGCACGTCGCCGCCTTCGACGGGCGCGGTGTGCGATTCGTAGGCGCGGCGCACCCCGAGGAACCGTGGGTGGAACGCGTAGATGAGGTCGGTGAGCGAGGCCTCGCGCCGACGGGCGGGCAGCGCGAGCGTCGGGATCGCGACGCGCGGCCCGATCCAGAACGACGAGTCGCGGGTGAACAGCAGATTCGGCAGGGGATCGATCACGAAGTCGCCGCCGTGGTGCATGAGCCGCACCAGCGACGGCGGGCCGGCCGTGCCGGTTTCGGGCAGTTCGTCGAACGTCATTCCCGCGACCAGAATCCGGGTCAGTTCCGGGGCCGGCAGCGTCCGCAGGTGCGCGGCCAGGTCCTGCGCGAGCGCGTGCCCGAGCCTGCGCGGGTCGACGGCCGAGGAAATCCCCTGGATGCGCGCGGCGCCGCTGACCTCGAGGGTTTCGCGGAGCAGATCTGCGAGCAGCAGCACCTCGACCCCACGGCTGCGCAGCAGCTCGGCGAAGGCGTCGTGTTCCTCCTGGGCGCGCGCCACCCACGGCAACGCGTCGAACAGCAACTGGTCGTTGTTGCGGGGCGTCAGCCGCTCGAGTTCCGCACCGGGCCGGTGCAGCAGGACCGTCGTGAGGGCCCCGACCTCGGAATCGACACACAACTGCGCATTCATGCGTCAACGGTAGTGCCGCTGCCCGGCGGGTGGGAGGATCGACGTGCCCATACGCGAGCGAGGAGCACCACACGTGACGGATTCGGACCCGCTCGGCGAACTTGCACCGTTCGCCGGCCGATGGGTCGGCGGCGGCGACGGCCACTACCCCACCATCGACGACTTCGCCTACGACGAGACGATCGAGTTCACGTCGATTCCCGGAAAACCGTTCCTGATGTACGTCAGCCGCACCCGTGCCCGCGACGACGGGCGCCCGCTGCACACCGAGAACGGCTACCTGCGCCGCAGTGGTCACGAAGTGGAACTTCTGGTGTCGCAGCCCACCGGCTTCGTCGAGATCCAGCGGTCGCGGCTCACGCACGGCGTCCTCGATTTCACCGCCGTGCATCTCGAGCGGTCACCGGACGCGAAGCCCGTGCACGAGCTGCGCCGCCGGTTCGTCCTCGACGGCGACACCCTCACCTACGACCTGTGGATGGCGCACGACTCGACGCCGCTGACCCATCATCTGCACGCACAACTCACGCGGCACACGACGAGCTAGACCCGGTGTGCCGTTGTGGCGGTGGGAGGCGCCACAAAGGCACACGGGGCGCGAAGCGCCCGGCCGCTCACACCGGCGGCAGCAGCACCTTGCTGAAGTAGTCGTTGGCCTTCTGCATCGTGTACTCGTACGGGGGCGCGAACTTGCGGGCCCACCAGTAGCCGAACCGGATGTCGAACGACGTGTAGACGAGGAATCGGTTGCGCTTGACACCGGCGAGGATCCGCTTCGCCGCCAGCTCCGGGGTGATCCCGTGCGCCGAGAACCTGCGGGTGAATGCCTGGATGCGCGGATCCTTGCGGTCGAACCCGGCGATCTCGGCGGCGTCGACGAGGGGCGTGCGCACCGCACCGGGCACCACGAGGCTCACCCCGATCCGGTGCCGTTTCAGGTCGTGGCGCAACACCTCGGAGACACCGCGCACCCCGAACTTCGCGGCGCTGTACGCGGCGTGCCACGGAAGCGCGAGCAGTCCGGCCGCGGAGGACACGTTGACCAGCTGCCCGCCACGGCCCGCCTCGATCATCGACGGTACGAAGCACTCGATGACGTGGATGGGCCCCATCAGATTGACGTCGACCATCTTCTTCCAGTGCCGGTGCTCGAGGTTTTCGACGGTGCCCCACACCGACGTGCCGGCGATGTTCATCACGACGTCGACGCTGCCGAACCGCTCGTGGACCTCGTCGGCGAAGGCCCGCACGGCCTCGAAATCCGTGATGTCGAAGGCGCTGTGGTGCAGGACCTCTCCGCCGCGGGAACCGATGAGCGCCACCACGTCGTCGAGGCCCGCCTCGTCGATGTCGGTGAGCAACAGACGAGCGCCCTCGTCCGCGGCGGCGATCGCGACCGCCCTGCCGATACCGCTCGCAGCACCGGTGACGACGGTCAGTGCCCCCTTGAACGACTTGATCCCCAACTCGTCTCCTCAGTCACGAAGGTGCGGAGTCGCCAGCCTACGTGACCCCCGAGCGCTACGCAGGACCGCTCGGACGCCGTGGGCGCGGCGTCAGCGAGAGGCCCGCGGGCGAGAGACTGAGCCGTTCGTGGATGCGCAGCCGATAGCCGGGATCGGGCACGAGGTCGTACTCGCGCAGGATCGTGCCGAGCACGAGAACTGCTTCGTGCACTGCGAATTGCCGTCCGATACAGGCCCGGGCACCGGTGCCGAACGGCTTGTAGACGTGCGGTGGGCGCAGCCGGATCCGATCGGGAAGAAACCGGTCCGGATCGAATCGGTCGGGGTCGTCGCCCCACACCGGATCACGGTGCAGCGCAAGCACGAGAACCACGACCCAGTCGCCGGCCTGCATGCTGTACCGGCCGCCGAGCACGGTGTCGGTGCGAGCCTCGCGGGCGAACGCCGGAACCGGGGGCCACAACCGCAGTGTCTCGTCGACGATCCGTCGGAGCAACCTCAGCTTGGGCACCTGCTCGAATTCGGGGGTCCCGCTGCCCCACACCGCGTCGACCTCGGCACGGGCCGACGCATACAACTCCGGATCCTGCGAGAGATAGTGCAACGCGAACGCGAGCAGAGCGGCGGTGGTCTCGTGCCCGGCGAGCAGGAACGTCAGCGCCTGGTAGCGGATGTTGTCGCGGTCCAGGCGGTTCGGGTCGTCCCGGCGGGCCGCGTCGAGCATGATCTCGAGCAGATCGGTGTCCGGCGCGGGACCGGACCGGACTCGCGCGCGAATGATCTCGTCGATCGAGTCGTGCAGGAACGCCAGATCGGCGGCGTTCCTGCGATCCGCGAACCCGTAGGCGATGCGGCGCAGCCCCGGGACGTTCCGCAGCGTCCGGCGCTGAGCATGAACGAGGCTCCGGGCCATCGCCGCGCGTGCGGGATGGGCACTGGCACGGTCGAACGAGCCGAACGAGTGCCCGAGTCCTGCCCGCCCCACGGTCTCGAACGCGACCTTGATCATGTCCTCGACCACGTCGACCGGCCGGCCGGCGCTCCGGTTCCAGTACCCGACCAGGTCGGACGCGACATCGCACATCACCGCGTGATAGCTGCGCATCGCCGACCGGGTGAACGCCGGCGTCAGCAGCGCATGGGCACGGGCCCAGTTCTTTTCGTGGTTGTAGGCGGTGAACAGTGCGTCGCCACCGATCCCGCGTAGCGCCTCCACACCCGGCGCGACGTGCTTGGCGAATCGCGTCTCGTCGGACAGCTCGGCGACCAGGTCGACTCCCGACACCAGGACGAAGCGGTGCCCGAGGGCGCGTCGCTCGAAGATCGGCCCGAGCCGGCGACTCATCGTCCAGGAATCCTGGATGGCTCGGTGCGGTGACACCACGAGCACGTCCCCCAGTATCGGCACCCGCCACCGTGGGTGCGGCAGACCGGTCGATTCCATGGTCAGTGCGACCATCGGAGCCCCTTCCCCCTGCAAATCCGGACCCGGCTCTCGAGGACGGTACGCGGCTTTCCAAGAGCAGAGAGGCGCATTCCGCCATTTCGTCCTGAATTCGCCCCCGGCGCCGGTAGCCTGGGCCCACCTTCGCCCCTGCCATCCGAGGACGGCCACATGGCGTCAGACCTGTGGGTTGTGATCCCGGCCTACAACGAGGCCCCCGGCATCACAGCCACCCTCACCGCACTCCGGCACCAGCGCAATCGCGAGTTCCGCGTGGTCGTCGTCGACAACGGCTCGACCGACTCCACCGTCGAGATCGTCGACGAATTCGCCTCCGCACACCCGGACCTGGACCTCACCCTGATCCACGAACCGCAGAAGGGCACCGGAGCCGCCGCGGACACCGGCATGCGCTACGCCATCGAGGCGGGGGCCGTGCGGCTGGCACGGACCGACGCGGACTGCGTGCCCGAACCCGACTGGACCGAGCAGATCGAGGCGGCCTTCGACGGCGGCCTGCGCAGCATCGCGGGACAACTGCTGCCCCGCACCGACGAGGGCCTGTCCCCCGCCCGGCTGGTGCTCATGCGCATCGTCATCGAGATCGGATCGCTCGTCGCCAAGGTCCGGAGGATCAACCGCGGCCCGCAGTTCCTCGGAACCTACGTCCTCACACCCGGATGCAACATGGCGATCACCGCGGAGCTGTACGAGGCCGCGGGGGGCTTTCCGCGCACCCGGATCCAGGACGAGCACGAGGACCGGTACCTGCACAACCGGGTGCGCACCCTGACCACCGACTACGGTCTGCGCCGCTCGGTCCGCGTCCGCATGTCCACGCGACGGTTCTCCGCCTGGGGAATCCGCAACACGCTGCGCTGGTACGCCGAGCATCGGTTCCGGCCGGAGGCGGTGGACATCCGGTGACAAGGGGGGACATCCGATGAGGGGGACATCCGATGACGGATAACCGTTCGGGAAGTGGCGTGGCCGATCTGTGCGTGGTGATCCCGGCCCTCGACGAGGAAGCCCGCATAGGGCAGACGCTGAGCGCGCTGGCCGCGCAACGGTACCGGGACTTCGACGTCGTCGTCGTGGACAACATGTCCACCGACCGCACGGTGCAGCGGGTACGGGAGTTCTCCGCCGCCCATCCCGACATGTCCGTCGAGGTCGTCGAGGAACCGGAGAAGGGCACCGGGGCGGCTGCCGACACCGGGATGCGTTTCGCCGCGGCACGCGGCGCGACCCGCCTCGCGCGGACCGACGCCGACTGCCTCCCCGATACGAACTGGACCGCGGAACTCACCGCGGGGTTCGACGCGGGACTGCGGATGATCGCCGGCCGGATGCGTCCCCGCACCGACGAGGGGCTGTCGTGGTCACAGATGCTCGGGATGCGCACGATGTTCGTGCTCGGTACCTACCTCGGCAAGCTGAACCCCGACTTTCGCGGCCCGCAGTTCCACGGGCCGTACATCCTCACCCCGGGCTGCAACATGGCGATCACCGCGGAGCTGTACGAGGCCGCCGGCGGGTTTCCGCGCACCCGCATCGAGGACGAGCACGAGGACAAGGCCCTGCACGGCAGGGTGCGCACGCTGACCTCGGAATACGGCAAGCGCCGCGGGGCGGTCGTCTACGGGTCGTGCCGCCGCATCGCGGCGTGGGGGTACCGCAACACCTTCCTGTGGTACTACGACCACCGCTTCCGCCCGGAACACGTGGACATCCGGTGAGGTGCGCGGTGGCCGTCAGAGACGCTGCGCCATCTCCTCCTGGTACTGGCGGATCGTTTCCTCGATCTGCTCGGCGTCGTCTGTTCGGTTCTCGTGCCGTGCTGTCTCGGCGCGCTCGCGGAGCACCCGAATCGCACGCCGAAGTTCGTCGTCACTCATTCTGTGTTCCATGTCACCCAGTCTTCCCAATTTCGTTGTGACCTGCCACCGGATCGGATGCCGTTGCGATAACGGTCCAGCCGGCGGTCACGGATCGGGACGCCGAGCGCGAGGCCGGGACTACTCGGCGGCAGCGGCTTCGGTCTGCGCGTTCCAGACGAGTTCCCACAGGTGGCCGTCGGGGTCGGCGACGTATCCGGTGTACGAGCCGTCCTGCTCCTCGGCGGGGCCGGGCACCGAGCCGCCGGCCTCTCGCGCCCGCTCGATGGTTCGGTCCACTTCCTCCTTGTCGGCGATCGCGCAGGAGAAGATGCAGGTACCCGGCACCGGCTGTCCGCCGTCCTCGACGCCTCCGCGGACGGCGTACAGCGCGTACTCCTGCCGTTCGATCAGGAACAGTGAGAGGTTCGGCAACTCGATCGGGATGATCCCCTCGTCGATGCCCGGCGTCTCGAGCCCCAGTCCGTCGCGGTAGAACCGCAGCGTGCGCGTCAGATCGGTGACCGGCACGGAGACGACAACGGTTATGGGCCTCACGACGCGTCCTCCTCGATCGGGGTCTCGGGTGCCACCCAGTACACCCCGGTCGAGACAGCGGCGCACGATATCCGCCGTTCCGGGCAAATACATCGCACCGGTCCGACTGGGCCGAATACGAAGAAACCCTGCGCCCGTATCGGGCGCAGGGTTGAAACCTCGTCGAGATGGTGGAGCTGAGGGGAATCGAACCCCTGACCTCTTCGATGCGAACGAAGCGCGCTACCAACTGCGCCACAGCCCCATCGGTCCCTCTCGGAACCGCTCGCAAACTCTAGCAAACCGATTGCCCATGCACGAAATCGCCTGGTCAAATGCGGTAACAGCGACAAGGATGAAGGACATGACCAGGCGTGAAACGTTCCAGGTCTCGTCCGATGCCGCCGAAGTCTACGAATCCCGATTCGTGCCGGCGCTGTTCGCCCAGTGGGCTCCACTCGTCGTCGAACAGGCCGCGGTCGCCGAGGGTCAGCGGATCCTCGATGTCGCCTGCGGGACGGGGGTGGTGGCCCGCGTAGCCGCCGACCGGGTCGGACCGCACGGCCGGGCCGTCGGCCTCGACCTGAACGCCGGCATGCTCGCGGTGGCCCGGCGCATCCGTCCCGACCTCGGGTGGTGCCTCGGCGACGCCGGCGCACTGCCGTTTCCCGACGACACGTTCGACGCCGCGCTGTGCCAGATGGCGCTGATGTTCTTCCCCGACCGTCGGCGAGCACTGACCGAGATGAACCGCGTCGCACGCGGATTCACCGTGTGCGTGCCGGCGGCCCTGCCGGATCAGCCCGCCTACCGGCTGCTCGTCGAGGTGGCGGCGCGTCACGCCGGTCCCGACGCGGTGTCGCTGCTGAACACCTACTGGAGTTGCGGTGACCGCGACGAACTGACTGCGCTGGTCGGCGAGGCGGGCGCGAGCGTCGACCGGTGCACGACACACACCGGCACCGCCCGCTTCTCGTCACCGGAGACGTTCGTGGACACGGAAATCGACGGGAGCCCGCTCGCCGAGCGGATCGAACCTGTAACCCGCGAGGCCATCCGCCGCGACGTGAGGACCGAACTGGCCCGGTACGTGGAGGCGGACGGAACGGTGTCGGCACCCCTGGTGGCCCATGTCGTCACGGGCCGACGCGGTCACTGACCGGACGCGCGGCGCACTTCGTAGTCCGACTCCTCGCGGGGTTCGCGAGGTTCGTGGGTGTCGACCTCGTCGGCGTAAGTGTCGAGATGTTCGAAGACCGGGTCCTCGTCGTCCACCTCGAGGACGACGGCACCGGGGCGCCGCAGCCGCGACGGGATCAGGCGCAGTTCCTCGTCGCTGCGCGATTCGACGCCGAGCCGCGACCGCGCGAGACGGGCCATACGGCGACGACGGATCTCCTGCTCGAGCCGCACCTGCCGGCGCAGGTAGAACAGGTAGCCGATCAGCGCAGCCGTCGCCAGCGCGCACAGCCACCACAGGGCCGGCGAGGCGATGAGGGCGAGCGCCGCGGTCATGATCGCCGCGAACAGCAGTCCGAGCACGGCGCGCTGCCGGAACTCGTACCGCGCCGCCCGGGCGACCGCGTCGGCGTGCGGATCGAAGCCGCCGCGACCGCGACGTGCGGGCACGAACTCGCGGGCGGGAGCTCGATCGGCTTCTTCGGGTGGCCGCTCGTCGAGATCGACGAGTTCCTGAGTGTCCATGCTGTCCTCCGCGGGGCGGTCCACCCGACCGGCTGCCAGCGGTGCGCGGCGACGGTCGCGACTGGGACGCCAGTTCGGGTCGCTGCGGTGACCGGCGGCCGGACCACGCGGGGTGATCGGGTCGTCGTCACCACGGTGCAGTACACGCGTAGCGAGCGCGGCGTCGGTCGTCTGGCGGATACGGGGGCGCTTCGTGACCAGCATCGGCACCAGGACGAACAGCCACACGGCAACGAGTCCGATCCACAGGAGCGAGTTCGGCATACCGGCGGCCCTCCTCCCAGTTGTCGCCTACCAGCCTGTCGACGCCACTGACCTAGTCAGGCTAATGGCATCCGCTCGGTCACCCCGACAGAAACGCCGGACTCATGTGATAACTACTGCAACACGAGTCACGCCGAATCATGTGACACTTCCTTCACTCTAGTCACACGAATATATGTCCGCATGGGTATTACTACGCGGTATGACCGTAATCTCCGTTACAGGTGGATATAGTGATCCGCCGATTCACGCCCAGCTGGCGCGACCGCTCCGGACGAGCCGGTCCGACACCGAACCCGGCACCTCCTCGACGGTCATCGCGACCAGCAGGTGGTCGCGGAAGGCGCCGTGCACGTCGAGATAGCGCCGCAGCAGCCCTTCCTCACGGAATCCGACGTTGCTGAGCACCGCGCGGCTCGCCGCGTTCTCCGGGCGCACGGTCGCCTCCACACGGTGCAGACCCACCGGGCCGAAGCAGTGGTCGAGCCCCAGCGCGACCGCCGCGGTCGCGACACCCATCCCGTTGACGTCCTTGCTGACCCAGTAACCGATCCAGGCGGACCGCAGAGCGCCGCGGACGATGTTGCCGACGGTGAGCTGCCCGCAGAACTGTCCGTCGAGTTCGATGGCCATCGGCAGCATGTGCCCCTTGCGGGCCTCGGCACGCAGACTCCGGTACATCCCGGGCCACACCGAGATGTGGTGCCGCGCATCCCACGGCGCATCGCCCGTCGGCTCCCACGGTTCGAGGTGATTGCGGTCGGCGATCCGCAGCCGGCTCCACGCGGCAGCGTCGCGCAACCGCACGGACCGCACCGTCACCAGACCGCCGCGGACCCGCAACGGACCCAGATCCGCCGGCCAGCCCGGATGAGCCCCGATCAACCGCGCTGCCCGAGGAACGCCACGTCGACGGGGTCGCCGGTGCGAACCTCGGAGACATCGGGATCGATCAACACCAGGCAGTTCGCCTCGGCGAGCGTGGCGAGCAGATGCGACGACGCGCCCGCCGCCCCACCGAGCGCCTGCACCAGGTAGTCGCCGGTCGCCTCGTCGCGCATCAGCTGGCCGCGCAGGAATCCCTTCCGGCCCGGGATGGACGTGATCGGCGAGACCGTGCGTGCCGGGACGACCCGCCGCATCGGGTGCCGACGGCCGAGTGCGATGCGGATCAGCGGCCGCACCATCACTTCGAACACGACGAGCGCGCCGACGGGGTTGGCGGGCAACAGGAATGTGGGCACCTCGTCGCGGCCGAGCTGACCGAAGCCCTGCACGGACCCGGGATGCATTGCGACACGGTCCACTTCGAGTGGGCCGAGTTCGGACAGCGCTTCGCGCACGTCCTCGAGGGCACCGCCGCCGACCGCCCCCGCGATCACGACGATCTCCGAGCGGATCAGCTGTCCCTCGACGACCTCGCGCAGCGTCTTCGGGTCGGTGCCGACGATGCCGACACGGTTGACGTCGGCGCCCGCATCCCGCGCGGCGGCGGCCAGCGCGTACGAGTTCACGTCGTACACCTGTCCCGGTCCGGGCGTGCGGTCCACGTCGACCAGTTCGCCACCGACGGAGATGACCGACAACCGCGGTCGCGGGTGCACGAGCACCTTGTCGCGTCCGACCGCGGCGAGCAGGCCGACCTGCGCCGACCCGATGATGGTCCCGGCGCGGACCGCGACGTCCCCGGGTTGCACGTCGTCGCCGGTGCGGCGCACGTAGTCGCCGCTGCGGACCGCCTTGTGCACCTTGATGCGGGCGGTGCCGCCGTCGGTGAACTCGAGCGGGAGCACCGCGTCGGCCAGGGTGGGCAGCGGTGCGCCGGTGTCGACACGCACCGCCTGCCGGGGTTGCAGCCGGATGGGCTGGCGCGAGCCGGCGCGAACCTCCCCGACGACGGGCAGGCTCAGCTCGGCCGCCGGTTCACCGTCCTCCTCGGTGGCGGTGACCCCGGCATCCTGCACGTCGACGCTGCGCACCGCGTATCCGTCGATCGCGGCCTGGTCGAAGCCCGGCAGCGGCCGTTCGGTGACCACTTCCTCGGCGCAGAGCAGGCCCTGCGCCTCGGAGATCGCCACCCGAACCGGCCTGGGTGCGACGGCTGCCGCCGTGACCCGTGCCTGCTGTTCCTCAACCGACCGCATAGCGTCTCTCGTCCTCCAGCCGCGACCCGTGGACCGTCAGCGCTCGAGGCGCTCGATGAGCCATTCACGCAAAGACGGACCGTATTCCTCGGTGTTCAACGCAGAGTCAACCGCAGCGCGCAGGTAGCCCCCGGGATTTCCGAGATCGTGTCGAGTGCCGCGGTGCACGACGACGTGCACGGGGTGCCCTTCCTCGATGAGCAGGGCAATCGCGTCGGTCAGCTGGAGTTCGCCGCCGGCGCCGGGTGTGATGCGGCGCAGGGCGTCGAAGATCGCGCGATCGAGCAGGTAGCGGCCGGCGGCGGCGAACGTCGACGGCGCGTCCTCGACGGCCGGCTTCTCGACCATGCCGAGGACCTTGAGCACGTCGGGGTTCGTGGCGTCGGGCACGACCTCGACGTCGAACACGCCGTACGCGCTGATCTGTTCCTTGGGCACGTCGATCGCGCACAGCACCGAGCCGCCGCGCTTGGCGCGCACCCGCTGCATCGTTTCGAGGACGCCGACGGGCAGCACGAGGTCGTCGGGCAGCAGCACCGCGATCGCGTCCTCGTCGGGGTCGAGGGCCTTCTCCGCGCAGGCGACGGCGTGGCCGAGGCCGAGCGGCTGTTCCTGGACGACGGACTGGACCTCGAGCAGGCCCGGAGCCTTGCGGACCTTGGCGAGCAGTTCGTACTTGCCCTTCTCCTCGAGCTTCGACTCGAGCACGAGATCCTCGACGAAGTGCGCGACCACGCCGTCCTTGCCGGGGGACGTGACGATCAGCAACCGTTCGGCACCGGAATCGGCAGCCTCCCCGGCCACGAGTTCGATGCCCGGGGTGTCCACGACCGGAAGGAGTTCCTTCGGCACGGTCTTGGTCGCCGGGAGAAACCGGGTACCCATTCCTGCCGCCGGCACGACTGCCGTCCGGAAATGTCGGACGCCGTCGGTCGTATTGTTCGTCATAGACTCCCACCCTAACGTTCGCTACCACGCGGTAGCCCCTCACGATCTTAAGGTGGCCGGTGTGCAGGCACGATCCAAGGCCGTCTGGCGAACATCGGTCCTCGCCGCCCGGCGCGACCGCAGCGACGCCCAGCGTCGCGTCGAGGACGATGCGCTGACCGCGTCGGCGCGCGCACTGGCCACATCCGGGGCGACGGTCTGCGCGTACATTCCGGTGGGTACCGAACCCGGGTCCCTGGCACTGCTCGACGCCCTGCGGGACGGCGGAATCCGGGTGCTGGTGCCACTCACCAGCAAGGACAGCATCCTGGAGTGGGCCGAGTACACCGGCGAGGACGACCTCGTGGCGGCGGACTACGGTCTGCGCGAACCTCGCGGTCCGGTGCTGGCCGCCGAAACCGTGGCGCAGGCGTCGGTGGTGCTGGTGCCGGCGCTGGCAGTCGACCGGCGCGGAGTGCGCCTGGGCCGGGGTGCCGGGTTCTACGACCGGACCCTGCACCTTGCCGACCCGTCGGCCCGGCTGATCGCCGTGGTGCGCGACGAGGAGCTGGTCGACGAACTGCCCGAGGATCCGCACGACATCCGGATGACGCACGCCCTGACGCCGAGCCGCGGGCTGACCGCACTGGTGGAATAGTTCTCACACTGGCGCCGTTGGCACTGTCGACTGTAGAGTGCTAAAGCTGCGATTTATTTTCGAACGCGCGGAGGATTCACCGGTGCCCACCTATTCATATGCCTGCACGGCTTGCGACAACCGCTTCGACATCGTGCAGTCGTTCAGCGACGACTCCCTCACCGAGTGCCCGGAGTGCACCGGCAAGCTGCGCAAGCTGTTCAACTCCGTCGGTGTCGTCTTCAAGGGCAGCGGCTTCTACCGCACCGATTCGCGCGGTGGCAGCAGCACCGCGAGCGAGCCGGCCAAGTCCGACTCCTCGAGCAGCAGCTCGTCCAGCTCGACTCCGGCGGCCGCCGCGAGCTGATCGCGAGTTGTCCACAGGCGGGCTGTTCATCCACAGATCGCCTCGAATTCGCGCTTCACGAGGCCGACAGGCATGGCCGAACTCGTAGGGTTCGGCCATGCCTGCCGGTCTTTTTCCGTTCCCGCCCCGATCGCGCCTCCGTCCCTCCGGCGGGCCTCGGGCCACGACCTCCCTGCAGCCCACACTCGTCGATCGCGCGAGCACGCTGCTGCGACCGGGCTGGGCGCGCACGGTCGCGGCCCGGCGCGGCGCGGCCGCACTTCTGGCGCTGATCGCCGTCGTCGCGGCGCTGCGGGACGGGCCTTCGAGCGACCGCTCCCCCGCCGTCGTCGCCGTGCGCGACCTGAGCCCCGGGCACACACTCACCCTCGACGACGTCGAACTCGTCGACCGCGAATCCGCGGCGGTGCCGTCCGGCGCGCTCACCCTTCTCTCCGACGCGGTCGGCCACACCCTGTCCGGCCCTGTCCCCGCCGGCGAAATCCTCGTCTCGGTGCGCATGCTCGGTCCACGCCTGGCGAGTGCGGCCACGGGGAATCCGGATGCGCGCGTGGTTCCGATCCGGCTGGCCGACGCGGGTGTCGGCGATCTGCTGCGCGAGGGCGACCTCGTCGACGTGCTCACGGTCGCGCCGGGATCCGAAGACCGGTCCCCCGACGCGCAGGTGCTGGCGACGGGCGCGACCGTCGTGCTCGCACATTCCGCAGAAGGTGCTCGTGACCAGCGTGAACGCGTGGTTCTGCTGGCCCTGGCACCGGATCAGGCGACGGCGGTCGCGGCGGCGTCGCTGGTGAGCGCGCTGACCGTGACTCTGCACTGAGCTCCGCGAACCGGACGCACTGAGCCGCTGTGCAAACCGTGGAGTTGGTTTAGGGTTCCCTCGAAGCTACATGTGATCGGCACCACATACACGAGGAGAGCGGACCATGCTGAAGGGCTTCAAGGATTTCCTGCTGAGAGGCAATGTCCTCGACCTCGCCGTCGCGGTGGTCGTGGGCACCGCGTTCGTGGCCATCGTGACGGCCTTCACCGAATACATCATCAACCCGCTCATCGCTGCCATCGGCGGCGACAACGACATGGGCTGGGGCTTCCAGATCCTTGCGAACAACCCGGCCACGTTCGTGAACATCGGCGCGGTCATCTCCGCGGCGATCAACTTCGTCATCATCGCGGCGGTCGTGTACTTCGTGCTCATCGTTCCGGCGAATGCCGCCAAAAAGCGGTTCGCGACGGAAAAGTCCGACGAGAAGGCCAGCGCGGAGGACCTACTCATCCAGATCCGCGACATTCTCGAGGCGCAGGCGGGTCAGGCCGGTGCGCACGCGAAGGACGCCCCGAAGTCGTAATGCTCCTCTTTCCGTGGGCCTGGCACGAAAAGGGCTGAGCCCCTCGGAGATTCCGAGGGGCCCAGCCTTTGTTCGGCGGTTGCCGGACTGTCGTTGTTTAGACGGTCCAAGCCTTGCCGTAGGTGGTGACGTTGTCGCCGTTCGCGGTGATCGCGCGGACGAACGGGCGGACCTGGACGGAGCCGATGACGCCGGAGGCAACACCGTGGACGTTGGCGAACTGGACGGTCTTGAAATCACCGTCGAACTCGCCCTCGGCGACGACGAGCTCCTCGATGCCCGGAGCCGGGGTCAGGGCCAGCTCGGCGTGAGCCTGCGGGAGGACGTCGGTGACTCCGAGCTCGAAATCGGTGAGCTCGGCGAGATTCGTCGGATTCAGGTTCATAGCTGCTTCGAGCTGCGGCGTCGAGTAGGTCACCCCGATGGAGCCGTCGATGCTGCCGGCCCACGCGAACTGGTAGCCGAACTGGAAGGTGGTGCCCTCGGCGTCGGCAGCGCCCTCGCCGATCAGGTTCGCGGTGCCGCGGCCGTTGTGGAAGAACTCACGGTTGAACGGGCTGCCACCGAGCGCGGGAACACCCTGGATGTTGGTGTCCTCCTGCGTCACGACGACCTCGAGGCCATCGGAGATGATGCGGTTCTGGTCGTCGACAGCGGCCTGCGCGGTGCCGGTCGCACCCAGGACGAGGCCGAGAACGGCGGCACCGGACACGGCGGCGTTACGGGCGGCCTTGAAGCCACGCGACTTGATTCCCATGATTACTCCGTATTTCGTGGTGGGGATGTACTGCGAGGGGTGGCGGAAGCCGACCTAGATGGTCCAGACCTTGCCGTAGGTGGTGACGTTGTCGCCGTTCGCGGTGATCACGCGGACGAACGGACGGATCTGGACCGGCCCGATGACGCCGGTGGCGGCACCGTGGACGTTCGCGAACTGGACTTCCTTGAAGTCGCCGTCGAACTCGCCCTCGGCGACGACGAGCTCGTCGATACCCGGGGCCGCGGTCAGCTCGACACCCGCGGTGGCCTGCGGAAGGATGTCGGAAACGCCGAGCTCGATATCGGTGAGCTCGATATCGCCGCCGTCCGGATCCTCGACAAAGACATCCTTGCCGTCTTGCTTGACCGGGACCGGCTTGCCAGCGGCATCCTTGACGATGTTCCCGGCTTCGTCCTTCTCGTAGACAGGCACAAAACGCGGGGTACGTTCGCTCGTTGTATCGGCACCCAGGCCCGGCGAGGTCCAGCTGACGCCGACCGAGCCGTCGATGCTGCCGGCCCACGCGAACTGGTAGCCGAACTGGAAGGTCGAGCCCTCGAAATCGGCCGCGTCGGGGCCGACGATGTTGGCCACACCGATGCCGTTGTGGAACCACTGACGGCTCAGCGGGCTGCCGCCGATCGGAGGCACACCCTGAATGAACGTGTCCTTCTGCGTAACGATCACCTCGTTACCGGCGGACACGATCCGGTTCTGGTCGTCGACGTCGGCGCTGGCCACACCCGACGATCCGAGGACCAGACCAGCCACGGCGGCCCCGGCCACCACGGCGTTGCGGGCAGCCTTCAGGCCGCGTCGCGTCTGAATCTTCATGAATGCCTCATCCATTCTCTGCGTGCCGGGTTCAGCACCCGCGTCCGACAAGTTGTCGTGTCGCCCGCGAGGCGTGTCACACCGAGCGCCGCCGAGGCAGATCCCCCGTCGATGCCGATGCGCACATCATCCGCACGGTAGCTGTGTTACCGATTCGTGATAAAAGACCCGGAATTGATGCCCGGGTCTTTACTCTTTCGAACCTGTGCAGAGATTAGACGGTGACCTAAACGCGGGCAATGGCTACCCTCACATGCCCTGGCAGGAGGCGGTGCGGGGCCATTCCGGCAACGTTTCGGGAAAGTGAACGATAACAATCAGGTAACGGTATGACATCCGTCACGACAGGTATCGGGTCGCAGGCCCTTCGCGGTCAGGGCAATTCAGACATAGACACTGGTCGGGCCCTATCCGTAGGAGACCGGGGAGCCCGGGCGTGACAGCCGGACAGGATCGCATTCCTTGCGTACGCGCGCAGGATTCCCACCATGTGGCATTTGCGAATGTTTCGGAAAGGTTTCGCAAAGGCGAATCCGAGTTGAAGTCCGACCCGACACGGAAATGGACGAGTGTCCGAGATCACACTCTGCCGTGGTGTGGAGGGACCTGTCTGCGGAGCCATTCGTCGGATTCCGACCGCTCTTCGCCCGGCTCCCGCTCGTCTCGCGCCGTCTCCGGAAGCACCTCTCCGAAGATGCGCGCGAGCCGAGCCCTGTCGATCCGACCCTTCCTACCTGGGGTTTCACCCTTCGTTTCACCCCGGGCGGTGTCCTTACCGGTGTCGGCACCCTCGACTTCGTCGGCCACAGCGGTCACTCCTCCAGCCGGGACAGTTCCTGGATGACGTGCGCGGCCAGCGGCGTCAGGGTCGCCATGCCGTCGCGGATCGCGGCACGCGACGACGCGAGGTTCGCGACGAGCGTCGAGCCGGACACGCCGACCAACCCCCGCGACAGTCCGGCATCGAGGGCGCCGGCCGACAGTCCCGACGACCGCAGCGCCTCGCTGATGCCCTTCAGTTCGTGATCGAGGACTTCCTCCGTCGCGTCGGGCGTCACGTCGCGCGGCGACACCCCGGTACCGCCGACCGACACCACCAGGTCGACGCCACCGATCACCGCGGTGTTGAGCGCGTTGCGGATCTCGACCTCGTCGGCCGCGACCGTCACGACGCCGTCGACGACGAAGCCCCCTTCCTGCAGCAGCTCCGTCACCAGCGGGCCTGCGGAATCGGGATTGTCTCCGTGCGCAACACGATCGTCGACGATCACGACGAGTGCACGGCCGGTCCTGGGCGCTTCGAGTTCCATGGATCCCACGGTAGTTCCCAAGTCGAGGAGAAGAGCGGTATCCGTAGCCGACGGCCTGTCGTTCACGGTCAGCGCTCCTCGGCGGCGACGAGCTGCACGTCGACGCTGTTCTCGTTCTTGCCCTGGGCATCTGTGTAGGTGATGCGAACGGTCTCGCCGGGCGCGTGGGACCGGATCGCAGCGATGAGCGAATCCCCGTCGGTGACGAGCCGGTCGTCGACCTTCGTGATGATCGAGCCGCGCGGGATACCGGCCTTCTCCGCCGGGCCGCCGGCGGTGACCTCCATGACGGTTGCGCCGCGCGCGTTGTCCTGCGACGGCACCTGCACACCGATGATGGCGTGGGTTGCCGAGCCGTTGTCGATGAGTTCCTGCGCGATCCGGCGAGCCTGATCGATGGGGATGGCGAAGCCCAGACCGATGGATCCGGACTGCCCTCCGGACGTGGCGATGGCGGTGTTGATGCCGACCAGCTGGCCGTCCATGTTCACGAGGGCACCGCCGGAGTTACCGGGGTTGATGGCGGCGTCGGTCTGGATGGCGTCGATCACGGTGTTCTGGTTACCCGTCTCCCCGCTGGTGGACACCGGCCGGTCCAGGGCGGACACGATGCCGGAGGTCACAGTGCTCTCGAGGCCGAGCGGCGAACCCACCGCGACGACGGCCTGTCCGACCTGCAGCCCGTCGGACGAGCCGAGCTCGATCGGGGTCAGGTCCGTGCGACCCTCGGCGCGTACGACCGCGAGGTCCGAGATGGGATCGGCACCGACGACCGTGGCCGGCGCGGAACTGCCGTCCGCGAAATACACGGTCAGTTGCGCGCCCGGGCCGCCCCCGGCGGCGACGTGGTTGTTGGTGAGGATGAGCCCGTCGGACGAGAGGATCACGCCCGAGCCCTCCCCCTGCGTGGTGCGTCCGACGATTCCGATCCGAACGACGCTGGGCACGACCTTCTGCGCGACCGCCTGCACCGATCCGGCCGGCGCGTTCGCGATCGTCGTGGTTTCCGGTTTCGATGCGTCGAGCGAGTTGACGACCGCCGGTGCGTCGTTGTTGCCCACCGCCAGCGCACCGACGACCCCGCCGACACCGCCGCTGAGCAGGGCCAACGCAATCGCGCCCGCGGCCAGTACACCCCGGCCGGGTCGAGCGGGCTGCTGGTGCCCCGTCTGATGGGGAGGCTGGGCTGTGAACCCGGACTGCGGAATACCGGGGTGTGGCGTGCCCGGCTGGTGCGGTCCCTGCTGCGGGGTCGCGCCGAAGGGTTCGGTCCGACCGTATCCCTGGTATGGGGTGGTCGGCGGCTGGTACGGCTGTCCAGGGTTCTGGTCGTCGCTCATCTCGTCCCCGTTCGTCCAACTTCCGGATTCCTACATATTCCAGATTGGACCCGATCGCTGAGAAGTCACTTAGAAGACGCAAAGGAATTTGCTGTCAGTCCCCTGCGGAATAGCTGTCAGGAACCTCGTCCGACAGTTCGGGGGTTCCCGGCAGCACGATGCGGATCAGCGCACCGCCGCGCGAGGACCGGTCGACCGCGATCGTGCCCCCGTGTTTCATCACCACCTGTCGCACGATCGCCAGGCCCAGCCCGGAGCCGGGCATCGAACGCGCGGTGGTCGCCCGGTAGAACCGTTCGAACACGAGCTCGCGTTCCTCCTCGGGGATGCCCGGGCCGGCGTCGTCGACGGTCAGTTCCATCAGGCCCGTGCCGATCTGACGCATCCCCACGAGCACCTCGGCGCCCGACGGGCTCCACTTCGCGGCATTGTCGAGGACGTTGAGGACGGCGCGCGACAACGTCGCATGATCGCCGTACACGAACCACGGTTCGGTGGTCGCGGTGAAGTCGATCTCGGTGCGGCGACGCCGGGCCCGTTCCAGGCTGCGTTCGACGACGTCGGCGATGTCGACGGGCTCGAACACCGTCTCCGGGGCGTCCTCGCGGGCCAGGTCCACCAGGTCGCCGACCAGTGTCGACAGTTCCTCGATCTGCGCGATCACGTCTTCACGCAGTTCGGCCATGTCCTCGTCCGGCAGCTGCGGCGCCCCGGGCCGGCTCGCCGCGATGAGCAGTTCCATGTTGGTGCGCAGCGACGTCAACGGGGTCTTCAGTTCGTGCCCGGCGTCGGCGACGAGGCGGCTCTGCCGTTCCCGGGACTCGGCCAGCGCCCGCAGCATCGTGTTGAAGCTCTCCGTCAGGCGGGCGAGTTCGTCGTGCCCGGTCACCCGGATGGGTCGCAGGTCGTCGGTGCGGGCGACGCGTTCGGCGGCGGCCGTGAGCCGCGCGACCGGTCTCAGGCCGGTGCGGCCCACGGTCGCGCCACCCGCGGCGGCCAGCACGACCCCGCAGCCGCCGACGACGAACAGCACGCTGGCCAGGCGATTGAGGATCTGCGCGGTCGGTTCGAGGCGTTGGGCGATGACGACGGTGCTGCCGTCGGGGATGCGCTGCGCGAGCACCCGCTGCTGCGACACCGTCCGCAGCGACGATTCGGCCTTGCCTTCCGCGACCGCGAGTTCGGGTTCGCCGATCGGCACCGTCGAACCCGGCGGCACGTACCGGCCGAGATCCGGATAGATGAGCGCGACGCTGATGACGGAGCTGTAGAGCTTGGCGCCGCCGATGTAGCGGGGGTCGTAGGTGATGAGGGTGCTGGACTCGACGAGGGCGGACGCACGCGCCCGCAACTGCTGGTCCACGTCCGAATACAACGCCCGCGCGACGACCGCGTACGCGGCGATGGACGTCACGGCCACCGCGAGCGCGACCGCGCCCGCTGCCAGCAGCGTCACCCGGACGCGCAGGGGCACCGAGCTGGTCAGCAGCATCGGAGGGCGCATGGGTCGCTTCACCGCGACCGTCCGTCGCAGATCACGGTGGCGTCGCGCCCGATCACGGCGGCGTCTCGCGCAGGACGTAGCCGACCCCGCGAACCGTGTGGATCAGACGCGGCTCACCCTCGGCCTCCGTCTTGCGACGCAGATACCCGACGTACACCTCGAGGGCGTTGCCGGAGGTCGGGAAGTCGTAGCCCCACACCTCCTCGAGGATGCGGCTGCGGGTGAGGACCCGGCGCGGGTTCGCCATGAGCATCTCCATCAGGGCGAACTCGGTACGGGTGAGGCTGATCGAACGGGTGCCGCGGGTGACCTCGCGGGTCTCCGGGTTCAGTGTCAGGTCTTCGAAGCTCAGCGTCTCCTCGGTGGTGCGGCTCGGGTCGGGCCCCGCACGCCGCAGCAGCGCGCGCAGTCGCGCGAGCAGTTCCTCGAGCGCGAACGGTTTCGGCAGGTAGTCGTCGGCGCCCGCGTCGAGCCCGGCGACCCGCTCGGACACCGAGTCCCGGGCGGTGAGCACGAGGATCGGCAGGTCGTCGCCGGTGCTGCGCAGTCGACGGCACACCTCGAGCCCGTCGACGCGCGGCATCATCACGTCCAGCACCATCGCGTCGGGCCGGCTCACCATGACCTGATCGAGGGCGTCCTGCCCGTCGGTGGCCAGGTCGACGGTGTAGCCGTTGAAACTGAGGGATCGACGCAGCGACTCCCGCACTGCTCGATCGTCGTCGACCACCAGAATCCGCATGCCCACCAGTGTGGCCCGAACCGGCTGAGAACTCGCTGAGAGGTGTCAGTCCTCGCGTGGCACCCGCGCCTGCGGCAGGCTCCATCCGCGCCACAGGGCGAGCAGTCGCAGGCCGGTCGCGAGGACGGTACCGAGCACCAGCGCGATGTTCTGTCCGACGCCCAGCTCGCGGGCAGCGACGAGAACCGCGGAGCCCAGCAGCGCCGGGATCGCGTAGAGGTCGCGATGCAGCAGCAGCGGCACCTCGTTGACGAGGACGTCGCGCAGGATGCCACCGCCGATCGCGGCGGTCGCACCGATCAGCGCAGCCGCGAGGGGTTGCGCTCCGGCCTCGATGGCGATGGTCGCGCCGGTCGTCGCGAACAGCCCCATGCCCAGCGCGTCGAGCACGAGGATCTCCCGGTTCAGCTTCGACACCACCGTGTGCAGGTAGAAGACGAGGACCGACGCGGCGAGTGCCGATCCCAGGTACCGCCAGTTGCTCAGCGACGACGGCGGGTGGATGTCGAGCAGCAGGTCGCGGACGATACCGCCGCCGACCGCCGTGAACACCCCGACCAGGCACACCCCGAACAGGTCGAGCCGCTTGACGACGCCGACGAGCGCACCCGACATCGCGAACGCCACGATGCCCACCAGCTCGAGGATTTTCAGAAGCACCCGGTAACCATGCCATCCGCGTTCCCCCGCACCTCCGGGATCGGGTCGACGCGAGTTCCGTCACCCGGGGGCGCGGGGGTCGGTCAGAGTTCGCGCGGATCGAGGAGGCCGCGGGCCACCGCGCGCACCAGCCGTCGGGGCACGCGGTGGGTCACCCCGCCGACGCTGACCGGGACCAGCTCGGGTGCCTGCGCGTTCCACCGGGACCGCCGGGTGCGGGTATTCGACCGGGACATCCGGCGCTTCGGAACTGCCATGTCTTCCTCCGTCTCAGGCGCGGCGCTGCCGCTTGCCGTACTTGCGTTCGAACTTCTCGACCCTTCCCGCGGCGTCGAGCACCCGCGCGGTTCCCGTCCAGAACGGGTGCGACTCGCTCGTGACGTCGACGACCACCAGCGGGTAGGTGTTGCCGTCGGACCATTCGACGGTTCGGTCCGAGGTCAGGGTCGAGCGCGTCAGGAACGTCGATCCGGTGTTCGCGTCCTGGAACACGACCGGGTGGTAGTCGGGGTGGATGCCGGGTTTCATGCCTGTCCTTCTTTCCTGTGTGTTGCCGGTTCGATCGTGAGGTCCTCGCCGGGCTCGCAGGGCTCGCGGTGGTAGTCGCCGAACGGGTCTTCCCAGGTGGCCCAGCTCGCGGGGTCGGCGAACTCGGCATCCGTGAGCAGTGCCGCATGCAACACACCCAGAATCTCGTCGGGGTCGGCGTCGTGAACGAGGACGACGAGTGAGCTGTCGCGGTCGCCGTAGTTGTCGTCCCAGCGCAGCGCGGCCATGGCCCGTCGCGTCGCGGGCACGCGTTCCTGCTGGTCCGGGGTCATCGACACGAGCCACGGCCCGGCATGCGCGACCCGCAGGCCGCCACCGGCGGACTCGAGCAACAGCGCGTTGCCCGGTTGGGTGGCAACCCATGCGCGACCTCGCGCCCGTACGACCCCGTCGAGGAGCACGTCGATCGCCTCGTGCAGCCGCTGCGGATGGAACGGCCGGGCCGCGGTGAATTCGAGGAGTCGCACTCCCCACTCCTCCCCGAGCGGCGGTTGCCCGCGCAGCAGTGGGGCGTGTGCGTCGTCCACACCCCCACGACGCGCGGTCGCCGGGACCTGCGCGAGCAGGGCTTCGACGTCGGGCCGGTCCGTCCAAGCGATGGGCGCACCGGGCGCGAGGCGGGCGAGCACGGCCTGCAGCCGGGCCTGCTGCCGGTCGTCTGCGCCGGGTGCGACGACGAGTGCGTCGGCGAACTCGACCTGGCCCACGACGACCTGCGCGACCGTGCGGTCGTCGTCGGTGCCGGGCCGCAGGTCGACGTCGCCGGTGGCGTCGTCGAGCCAGGTCCGCCCGTCGATGCAGGTCACGACGGCCTCGACGCGCACGTCGCGGGCGGCCGGCCCGTCGATCTGCCCGACCACCCCGGCGACCACGACGTGTTCGACGGCCCAGCACAGCGCCTCTGGTTCGAGCTGCGGATCGAGGTGCAGGACGATCCTGTCGACGGTGCTGCGGGTGTGGAGGCGGCGTAGCAGCGGCAGGAGATCTTCGCGCAGGGTGCAGGAGACGCATCCGTGGGCGAGTTCGAGAACGTCGAGTTGTTCGCTGTCGACGGTCGTGAGGGTGCGCCGCAGGACGCCTTCGCCGAGGTGATCGAGGTCGTGGTGCACGACGACGGTGCCGGGCCGCAGCAGTGCTCGTGCGGCGCGGTGGGTCGGACCGCGCAGGCCGGACACGACGATCAGCGGTGTCCTGGTGTCCACCGAATCCACCTTTCGATAACGATTGTCATTAGCTGGACGGCAGCGTACAGTCGGATAGGCCATTTGTCGAAAATGATTGTCGTTACGCTCAGCGTGTCGGCGAGGAAGGACACATCGTGTCGGCGCACTGCCAGGTCACCGGACGCGCTCCCGGCTTCGGGAAGACCGTCTCCCACTCCCACGTCCGAACGAACCGCCGCTGGAAGCCGAACATCCAGCGCAAGACGTACTTCGTGCCCTCGGAAGGCCGGCGCGTCACCCTCACCGTCTCCGCGAAGGGCATCAAGACCGTCGACCGCGACGGCATCGACGCAGTCGTCGCCCGGCTGCGAGCACGGGGAGTGCAGCTCTGATGGCCCGCAACGAGATCCGCCCCATCGTCAAACTCCGCTCCACCGGCGGCACCGGATACACCTACGTCACCCGCAAGAGCCGCCGCAACGACCCCGACCGTCTCGTCCTGCGCAAATTCGACCCGGTGCTGCGCCGGCACGTCGACTTCCGCGAGGAGAAATAGCGCGTGGCCAAGAAATCGAAGATCGCTCGCAACGAGCAGCGCAAGCTCGTCGTCGCCCGCTACGCGCAGCGCCGCGCCGAACTGAAGGACGTCGTCAGGCGGCCGTCGAGCACCGACGACGAACGCCGCGCCGCGCAGGCCGCACTGCAGAGACTGCCCCGGGACGCGAGTCCGGTAAGATTGCGCAATCGAGACGCTGCGGACGGCCGCCCGCGCGGCCACCTGCGAAAGTTCGGGCTCTCACGCGTGCGTGTGCGCGAGCTCGCCCACCGCGGGGAATTACCCGGCGTCCACAAGTCGAGCTGGTGAGGAGCACCGAATGGCAGTCAGGCGAGGACCGTCCAAGAAGGCACGCGCGCAGGAAAGCCGCCGCCCCAAGAAGAACCCGCTCTTCGCGGCGAAGATCGAGTACGTCGACTACAAGGATGTGAACCTGCTCCGCACGTTCATCTCCGACCGCGGCAAGATCCGCAGCCGTCGCGTCACCGGCCTGACCCCGCAGCAGCAGCGTCAGGTTGCCGTCGCGGTGAAGAACGCCCGCGAGATGGCACTGCTCCCCTACGTCAGCAGCAAGTAGGACAGCATTCCGACGCCGCCCCGTCCACATTCGGACGGGGCGGCGTCGTCGTTCCCGGGCACGAGTGTGCAGTTGTCGTCGACCTCCTGAATCCGCCTGGCAACCGACCACCATTTGTGCACACTCACACCGAATTCGGGCACGAAAAATCGGACGACAATAGGGGTGGGCGCCGTCTACGGTCCGTCGCGGTACACCGACGACCGAGGAGGAAGCAGCAGTCATGTCCGAGTTCCCGCTCTCACTGAGCGGTCAGCCCATCGTCCGGCTGTGGGCGCACGAGCACGAGATCGAACCGCAGGCCCTGGCCCAGCTGCGCAACATCGCGCGGCTCGACCCGGTGCGCATTGTCGCGGTCATGCCCGACGTGCACCTCGGCAAGGGCGCCACCGTCGGCTCGGTCATCGCCATGCACGACGCGGTGGCGCCGTCGGCGGTCGGCGTGGACATCGGCTGCGGGGTCGCCGCGGTGAAGACATCGCTGACCGCGGCCGACCTGCCCGGCGATCTCGGTCCCCTGCGCGCGGCGATCGAGAAGGCCATCCCCGTCGGCTTCTCCGTCCACAAGAGCCCGGTCGAGACCCGACGGCTCGGCGGGACGATCGAGAGCCGGTCCGCCCGGCTGTGGGAGCGCTCGAAGGAACTGCGCGCCCCGGTTGCGCGTGCACTGGCCAAGGCACCGTGCGCGGTCGGCACCCTCGGCGGCGGCAACCACTTCATCGAGTTGTGCCTCGACGCCGACGACGCGGTGTGGCTGACGCTGCACTCCGGGTCGCGCAACATCGGCAAGGAACTGGCCGAACGCCACATCAGCGTCGCCAAGCACCTGCCGCACAACCGCGACCTTCCCGACCGCGACCTGGCCTACTTTCTCGCCGGGTCCCCCGAGATGGACGCGTACCTGTTCGATCTGCGCTGGGCCCAGGACTACGCGGCCCTGTCCCGCGCGGTGATGGTCGCGCTGTTCCGCGACGTGGTGACCGAGGCGTTTCCGCAGGTGCGGTTCACCGACGAGATCAACGTCCACCACAACTATGTCGGGACCGAGACCGTCGACGGAGTCGAGTACGTCGTCACCCGCAAGGGCGCGATCCGGGCCGGCTCCGGCGACCTGGCGCTGATTCCCGGATCGATGGGGACCGGCTCGTACGTGGTGCGCGGCCTCGGCAACCCGCGGTCGCTGTACTCGGCGTCGCACGGGGCAGGCCGCCGGATGAGCCGGGGCGCCGCGAAGCGCGCCTTCACCGTCGACGATCTGCGTGCCCAGACCGCCGGAGTCGAATGCCGTAAGGATTCCGGTGTGGTCGACGAGATCCCGGGTGCCTACAAGGACCTGAACGAGGTGATCGCGGCGCAGGACAACCTCGTCGAGGTGGTGACCCACCTGCGTACGGTTCTGTGTGTGAAGGGCTGAAATCCGGGCGGACACCGGGTGTGACCTGGGTCATCGGGGTGTGATCTCTAGACTCGGCCGTCGTGTCTGGCGTGGTTGCGGGGTTCAGTGTCATCTTCGTGATCATCGCGATCGGATTCGTCCTCGGCCGCACCGGAACGCTCGGTCCCGAGGGTCAGGTGGTGCTCAGCCGCCTGGTGTTCTTCGTCGCGACCCCGGCGCTGCTGTTCGACGCACTCGCCACCTCCGATCTTTCGGTCATCTTTTCCCCCACGCTGTACGTCGCCGCAGCTACCGCGTTCGCGATCGCCGCGTTGTACCTGGTGATCGCGAAACTGTGGCTGCGGCGACCGCTGCCGGAACTCACCATCGGGGCGCTCGCCGCGTCGTACGTGAACTCCGCGAATCTGGGCATTCCGATCGCGGTGTTCGTCCTCGGCGACGCGTCGTTCGTCGCGCCGCTGCTGCTGTTCCAGATCGTGCTGTTCTCCCCGATCGCGCTCACGATCCTGGACCTGTCGACGATGCGGGCCGGTGCGTCCCGCATGGAGACCGTGACCGCGCCGTTCAAGAACCCGATCGTGCTGGCCGGCGCAGCGGGCCTGATCGTCGCGGTCACCGGGGTGACGCTGCCCGCCGCTGTGCAGCAACCGTTCCACCTGCTCGGCGGCGCGTCCGTCCCGGGGGCGCTGCTCGCGTTCGGGTTGTCCCTGCAGGGAGTGAAGGTCCTCGAGAAGGGCCAGAGCCCTCGCCGCGACGTCGCGCTCGCCTCGGTCCTCAAGATCGGTGTGCAGCCGGTGCTCGCGTATCTCATGGCGCGCTGCCTGCTCGGGCTCGACGGTCACGAGTTGTTCGCGATCGTCGTGGTCGCGACCCTGCCGACCGCGCAGAACGTGTTCGTCTACGCGAGCCGCTACGGCCGCGGGATGGTGCTGGCCCGCGACGCAGCACTCGTGACCACCCTCGCATCGATCCCCGCCATCGGCCTCGTCGCCCTCCTGCTCGCATGAGGGCGAATAACGTGGGGTCCGTGCGTCTGCCGTCGATCCTCGCCTGCGCCCTGACGATTGCCGCGTGCGCTGCCGGCGACGCCGACGCGCCGCCGCTGCCGCAGGCGCCGACACCCGCCGGGGCGACCGTGTTCACCGCACGCCCCGACCTGCTCGACCCGCATCCCCTGGCGATCACGTCGTGGTCTCCGGCGGGCGACGGCATCGCCGTGCACTTCGAAACCGGAACGCCCGAGTGCTACGGCGTCGACGCGACCCTGACCGAAACCGACAGCGCGGTCGCGGTCACGCTGGAAGGCGGAACGCTCCCGGAGGCCGCGGACCGCATGTGCATCCAGATCGCCGTGACCGGCGTCCTCGAACTGCCGCTGCGGGCACCGCTCGCCGGCCGCACCGTGACGGCCGGTTGAGCCGTGCCTTCCGTATCCCGCCACTGGCTGATCCACCTGTGCACCGCGACCGCGCTGCTGCACGCCGCGTTCCAGTCCGTCCGCGTGCTGGTGTCCTATCGGGTGCTCGCGCTCGGCGGGGACGCCACCACCATCGGCGCGATCACCGCGCTGTACGCGATCGTGCCGCTCGTCGCGGCCGTCCAGTTCGGACGGGCGGTGGATCGACATCACGCCGCGGGCATCCTGCGTTCGGGTGTCGTCCTGACGACGGCCGGTGTCGCGGTGATCGCCCTGAGCCCGAACCTGCCGGTGCTCGGCGTCGGCAACGTCGTACTCGGGCTGGGCCAGCTGCTGGTCACCGTGTCGGGACAAGCTTTCGTGTCGATCCTGTCGCCACCGGACCGCCTCGACCGCGGCTTCGCCTGGCTCACCCTCGGGGTGTCGGTCGGGCAGGCCGCGGGCGTGCCCCTCGCCGGGGCGATCGCCGCGGCGGGCGGGGACGATCCGACGGCCGTGAACACCACCCCGGCGCTGCTGGTGATGACCGCGATCTCCGCGGTGGCGCTGCCGTTCGTCGTCGGACTGCGCGAACCCCCCGAGTCCGGACGCCGCAGCGGCGACGACGCACCGCAGTCGGTGCTGTCGATGCTGCGCACCCCCGGCATGAAACCGGCGATGCTGTCGAGTCTCGTGGTGCTCGCGGCCGTGGATCTGGTGGTCGCATACCTGCCGCTGCTCGGCGCCGAATTCGGGTTCGGGGTGCTGCTCGTGTCAGCTCTGCTCACCGCCCGCACGGTCGCGTCCATCGCGTCGCGCGCGTTCTTGCCGTGGGCGTTGCGCCGGGTATCGCGTCGGGCGCTGCTGATCTCCGCGACCGCCGCGACGATCGTCCCCGTCGCGCTGATCCCACTCGTTCCGAACCCGTGGGTGATCGGTGCGCTCCTCGCGATCTGCGGCATGTTCTGGGGTGTCGGCCAGCCCCTGACGATGACGTGGGTGGTCCAGTTGGTCTCGGAGCAGGACCGCGCCTCCGCCCTCGCGGTCCGCCTGACCGGCAACCGCCTCGGTCAGGTCGCGGTCCCGCTCGCGGCCGGCGCGGTCGCGGGGGTGGCGGGCACGGCGTCGGTGTTCCTGGTGACCGCCGCCCTGCTGTCCGCCGCCGCCACCAGCACGTGGCGCGCGACCCGCGCCCGTGTGCCTTTCCGGCGGCCCTGACCGCCACAAAGGCACACCGGCGCGTCAGCGCCTCCGCGACCGCACGTAGTCGCCGACGACCGCCGCGCCCAGCCCGTCGAGATCGGGGGCGACGACGCGACCGCCGACGCGGCGCGCCATCCGGTCCACGATCCGGGCCAGGCCGGGATCGTCGCCGAGCCGGAAGATCGTGATCTGCGCACCCAGCCGCGCCAGATGGTCCAGTTCCCGGACGGTCAGCCCCAGGGTGCGGGGGCTCGGCGGGTAGTCGAACATCGCGTATCCCTCGGGTTCGATGTGCGCGGTCGGTTCCCCGTCGGTGACCACGAGCACCACCGGTTGCGCGTTCGAATGCCGACGCAGGTGCCGGCCGGCGAGCATCAGCGCATGATGCAGATTGGTGCCCTGCTCGTACACACCGTCCAGGCCCGCCAGCTCCGTCGGGGTGACCACACGCGCGTGCCGCCCGAACGCGATCAGCTGCAGCGCATCTCCGCGGAACCGCGTCGACACCAGGTGGTTCAGGGCCAGCGCGGTGCGTTTCATCGGCACCCAGCGACCGTCCATCACCATCGAGAACGACGTGTCCACCAGCAAAGCGACCGCCGCCTGCGCCCGCTGCTCGGTTTCGACGACCTCCACATCCGTGACCGCCATCCGCACCGGTACCCGGCCGGGATCGCGCAACGTCGCGTTGGTGAGTGTGCGTACCACGTCCCAGGATTCGGTGTCCCCGAATTCCCACGGCCGCGACGCCCCGGTCGGTTCACCCATCGCACCGGCGCGACGCGTCTCGCGCTGCCCGCCCCGCGACGACAACCGGTTCATCACGTCCCGCAGCGCGGTCTGCCCGAGCTGACGCATCGCCTTCGGCGACAGCCGCCACTGCCCGTCCGCGCCGCGGTCGAAGAAACCCTGCCGTTGCAGTTCCTTCTCCAGATCGGCGAGGGTGCGCGCGTCGGCGGCGGCCTCGTCGCCGAGCTGCCGTGCGAGCATGTCCAGATCGATGTCGTCGAGGGCGGCACCCGCATACTGCTGCGACAGTTGTTCGGCGAGCGCGTCGAGTTCGGCGATGTCCTGCAACGCCCCGGTGGCTTCGCCCAGACCCATCCCCTGGTCGCCGCGGAACCGTTCGGACCCGGACCAGT
This sequence comes from Rhodococcus sp. NPDC003383, assembly GCF_053589115.1. NCBI lineage: Bacteria > Bacillati > Actinomycetota > Actinomycetes > Mycobacteriales > Nocardiaceae > Rhodococcus > Rhodococcus sp. NPDC003383. Next base: position 51,725 of record NZ_JBSFRG010000034.1, read on the forward strand.
CCTCGCCGGGCCGCGCGGCCTGCAGGTGCGCGTCGAGCCGGTTCAGCTGCTGCATCAGCGACGGCGTCCCGAACGCCTGCTGCGCGAGCGCATCCAGTTCGTCGCGCTGCTCCTGCGTCATCGAGTTGCGCAGCCGCTGCGCCGCCGCCGCACGCTGCGCCAGCGAATCGAGCAGTTCCTCGACGTTGCGCGGGTTCTCCGGGAAGAAGTCGCCGTGCTCGGCCATGAACTGCTCGAAGTCCTCGGGCGTGTCCTCGCCGCGAGAGTGCTTGTCCAGCAGGTCGTTCAGGTCCTCCAGCATCTCGTTGACGCGGCGCCGGTCCTCGTCGGTGGCACCCTCGAGCGCCTGTTTCATCCCGGCGAAGCGCTGATCGAGGACCTCCCGCCCGAGCAGGTCGCGGATCTTCTCGTAGTCCTCCCGCGCCTCGGAACTGCGCCAGTCGTAGTCGGCGAGTTCCTGCACGGCCTGCGCGGTCGACGACGGGAGTTCCTCGATCCGCATCTCCGCGAACCGCGCATCGTCGTCGAGGGCACGCGCGAGTTCCTTGCGTTCGGCGAGCACCGCGCGATCGAGCAACTCGCGCACCTCCCTCAGGGTGCCGTCGAGATTGGTGCGGTTCAACAACTCCCGCTTGCGCCGGTTCGCCTGCGCCGCAAGCTGATCCAGACCTCGGATGTTGCCACGCCCGCGGCGCAGCAACTCCCGGAGCGCCCGCCGCGGTGAACTGCCCGCGAGCACGTCGTCACCGATCGCGGCGAGCGCGTCGCGCAGATCCACCGGCGCCGCCAGCGGATCACCGCCGTCGTACGGCCCGTACTGCGCGCCTCTGCTCATCGCGAGTACACCGCGGTTCCGTCGTCGGCGTCGTGCTTGGCGATGCGCCGGGCCAGATAGAGACCTTCCAGAGCGAACTCGACTGCGGCAGCGCGGGTTCCGATATCGTCGGCGCCGAGCCGGTCGGCGACGACGTCGAGCACCGGAAGCTCCGGCAGTTCGTCGAGCAGCACCTTCGCCGTGATCCGGTCCCCGGTCGTGACCGGGCGCCCGTGCTCGATCGCCTCGACGAGGGTCGCCAGGTCGACACCGGCGAGCCGCTCCCGCGCGGTGTCCGCGGTCGCGCGGCGAAGCAGGTGTTCGAGCACCTCGAATTCGCGTCCCTCCTCACCGGATTCGAATTCGACCTTGCCGCGCAGCACCTCCACCACCGTGCCGAGGTCCACGGGCCGGGCGACCGGGTCGTCCTCCCCGAGAACGGCGCCGCGGTGCATGGCCGCGGCCGCGACCGTCTCCGCCCCCGCGACCGCGAAGCGCGCGGACACCCCGGACCGCTGGTCGATCGACGTCGACTCGCGCAGCAGCCGGGTGAAGCGGGCCAGCACCTCGAGCAGGAAATCCGGAACCCGCGCCTGCAGTACGGCTTCCTGCTCGATCACCGCGATCTCGTCGTCGAGTTCGACCGGGTAGTGGGTGCGGATCTCCGCGCCGAACCGGTCCTTGAGCGGGGTGATGATGCGACCGCGGTTGGTGTAGTCCTCCGGGTTGGCGCTGGCGACGAGCAGCACGTCCAGCGGCAGCCGCAGCGTGTAGCCGCGAACCTGGATGTCGCGCTCCTCCATGACGTTCAGCAACGACACCTGGATGCGTTCGGCCAGGTCGGGCAGTTCGTTGATCGCGACGATGCCGCGGTGCGCGCGCGGCACCAGCCCGAAGTGGATCGTTTCGGGGTCGCCGAGACTGCGGCCTTCCGCGACCTTCACCGGGTCCACGTCGCCGACGAGGTCGGCGACGGACGTGTCCGGGGTCGCGAGCTTCTCGGCGTACCGCAGCGACCGGTGCCGCCAGTCGACGGGCAGGTCGTCGCCCAGTTCGGCGGCTCGACGGATCGACGCCGGGGTGATGGGTTCGTAGGGATGTTCACCCAGTTCGGACCCGGCGATCACGGGGGTCCATTCGTCGAGCAGCAACGGCAGCGTCCGCAGCAGCCGGGTCTTGCCCTGTCCGCGCTCGCCGAGCAGAACCACGTCGTGGCCGGCGAGCAGGGCCCGTTCGAGTTGCGGGACGACGGTGTCGTCGAATCCGACGATGCCGGGCCACGGGTCGATGCCGTCGCGCAGGGCGGCGAGGAGGTTCTGCCGGATCTCGTCCTTGACCGATCGCTGCACGTGCCCGGACGCGCGCAGCTCACCGAGGGTGGACGGCCTGGTTGTGGTTGACGTCACCTCACCCAAGGTACGAGGATCCGCCGGATTCGGCATCTGCTCGCGGCGAGCCTCTCGCGTGCGCAACCGTTTCCCGTCCGCACCGCCCTACACTCGGGCCGTGGAGATCTGGATCCTCGCGGCGTTGCTCGGCCTCGGCCTGGCGGCCGCCACCGGCCTGCGCACCTTCCTGCCGCTGCTGATGCTCAGCGCCGCCGTCCACTTCGGATGGTTCGGGATCGTCCTGAACGAGTCGATGCAGTGGATCGGCTCGTCCGCCGCTCTGATCGCGCTGGCGATCGCGACCGTCGTGGAGGTCGTCGCGGATCTCGTCCCGCTGGTCGACAACGCGATGTCGGCGATCGGCACCGTCACCCGGCCGGTCGCGGGTGCGGTCGCGGCGTGGGCCGCGTTCGCCAACCTCGATCCGGCGATGGCGGCGATCGCGGGCATCGTCATCGGGGCCCCGACCGCGCTGGCGGTGAGCACCGCGCAGACGGGCACCCGCGCGGTGAGTACGGCGACGACGGCGGGTCTCGGGAACCCGGTGATGTCGGTGATCGACAGCGTCACCTCGTTCGTGACGTCGCTGATCTCGATGGTGCTGCCGCTGCTGGTCATCCCGTTGCTCGCGCTGCTCACGTGGTTCGGATACCGCGGCTACCGCCGCTTCCGCCGCGTCCGCGGAGCGTTCACGAGGCCGGCCGCGTAGATCCGCGCCCATCGCATGCACATCGAACACCGCATGCACATCGAACACCGCATGCACGTCGAACACCGCATGCACATCGAACACGCCGGCGACACAGCCCTCCGGTGGCCGCGACGTCCGGAACTTCTGATAGACACATGTCATGTCGGAAACCGAGATCACCTTCACCAGCGGCGACGTGACGCTGTACGGCAGCCTGCGAGTACCCGCTCTCGGTGACACCCCGGTTCCGGCCGTGCTGCTGCTGGCCGGCAGCGGCCCGACCGACCGCAACGGCGACAGCGCGCTGCTGCCCGGCCCGATCGGCACCCTCCGCCACCTCGCGGACATCCTCGAGATCAACGGATTCGCGAGCCTGCGCTACGACAAGCTCGGCAGCGGCCTGACCGGGCTCGGCCCGTACGCGGTCGAGGACGTCGCCGACCTCGGCTTCTCCACGTTCATCGACGCCGCCCGCGACGGCCTGCAGTTCCTCGCGGACCAGCCCGGCGTCGACCCCGAGCGCGTGTACGTCGTCGGGCACAGCGAGGGCGCGCTCATCGCCCTGTCGCTCGCGCACGCCGGTGAGCGGGTCGCGGGTCTGGCCCTGCTCGAACCGCTGGCGGTCCGTCTGCTGGACCTGCTGACCGCCCAGATCGACGCGCAGCTCGACGCGGTCGTCGCGGCCGGTCAGCTGGCCGTCCAGGTCGCCGACGAACTGCGTGTCGCGCTCACCGGGGCGGTGGAGTCGCTGCGCGCCGACGGCACCCTCAGCGACCGCCTGCCCGAGCCGCTGCGCAACGCGGGCCTGGTCCCGACGAACGCGAAGGCGCTCGCCGAGGAGGACTCGCTGGATCCGCGCATGCTCGCCGCGCAGATCGACAGCGCACTACCGGTGCTCACCAGCGTCTCCGACAAGGACATCCAGCTGCGCGTCGAGGACGTCGACGCCCTCGACGAAGCGCTCGTGCACACCAAGCTGACGTCGCTGCGGCTGCGCAACGCCAACCACGTGCTCAAGGACATCGGAGACCAGCAGTCCACCGGCGCCGATTACATCGCCGACCTGCCGTATTCGACGGAGTTCACCGACGGATTCGTGGCCTGGCTGCGGGGTCTGTGACCTCACCGCACGAAAATTGGGGATGTAAAACTCTCGTCATTGGGGTATGGTTCCCCGTTAACCCGCTGGATACTCGAGAAAGGTACGGTCCGATGCAGCATCGCAAGCGCACATATCGATTCGTACCCGAGTTCCACTTCCACTGCGCCGCAAGGCGATCCCGGGAATAGAGTCACATCCGACTCGCTTCTCGGGCACCCCAGGCACATCGCCTCGGGTGCCCTTTCTTATCCCCATTCTTTTCGAAGCAAGGAGAACCACATGAAGTTGCGACTGGGAGCCACCGGCTCCGTCCCGAAGGACCTGCCCACCGATCTGACCGGGCACGCCATCACGATCGACCTGCGCCACGTCGACGCCGAGAAGGGCGCACTGGCCGCCGATCTCATCCGCGAACTGCTCGACCGCGGTGCCGCCCGGCTCGTCATCTCCGACGGCCGCGGCACCACCGACATCGAGGCGCCCCACCGACCGGAAACCGCCCACCCGTACGCGGCCTGACGTCAGGTCGTCGTCGGGTGGGCGGCTGCCCCGGGTCGGGGTGCGCTCAGTGCGCGAAGTGGCGTGCGCCCGTCAGGTAGAGGGTGATGCCGGCCTCGCGGGCGGCCTCGATCACCTCGTTGTCACGGACCGATCCACCCGGCTGCACGACGGCCTTGACGCCGGCCTCCGTGAGGACCTGCAGGCCGTCCGCGAACGGGAAGAACGCGTCCGACGCGGCGACGGATCCGACGACACGATCGCCCGCGCGGGTGACCGCGAGACGCGCCGAGTCGACCCGGTTGACCTGGCCCATCCCGACACCGACGGTCGCGCCGCCGGAAGCCAGCAGGATCGCGTTGGACTTCACGGCACGGCAGGCGCGCCACGCGAACTCCAGGTCGGCGAGGGTCTGCTCGTCGGCGGCGTCGCCGCACGCGAGCTCCCAGTTCGCGGCGTTGTCGCCGTCCGCGGTGAGCAGGTCACGCTCCTGCAGCAGCAGGCCACCGGAGATCTGACGCAGCTCGATCTGCGCGGACTTCGGGGAGTCGGCCCGCAGGATGCGGATGTTCTTCTTGCGGGCGAGCACCTCGACGGCACCGGCGGCGTACGACGGGGCGATGATCACCTCGGTGAAGATCTCGGCGACCTGCTCGGCCATCTCGACGCTGACCTCGCGGTTGACGGCGATGACCCCACCGAACGCGGACACCGGGTCACACTCGTGCGCCTTGCGGTGCGCCTCGGCGACCGTGTCGGCGACGGCGATACCGCACGGGTTGGCGTGCTTGATGATCGCGACGCACGGCCGGTCGTGGTCGTGCGCGGCGCGCCACGCGGCGTCGGCGTCCTGGTAGTTGTTGTACGACATTTCCTTGCCGTGGAACTGCTCGGCCTGCGCCAGACCCGGCTCGCCGCCCTCGTTCACGTACAGCGCGGCCGCCTGATGCGGGTTCTCGCCGTACCGCAGCACGTTCGCGCGCGTCCAGGTCGCGCCCGCCCACGCCGGGAACTTGCTGTCGTCGCCGTCCGCTGTGACATCCCCCGTCGCTTCGCTCGCCCCGGTGGCGTAGCCGCTGTTCATCCAGCTCGCGACCGCGACGTCGTAGGCGGCGGTGTGCTGGAACGCCTGCGCCGCGAGGGCCTTGCGCTCGGGCAGGGTGAACCCGCCGGCCTTCACCGCGTCGATGACCGCGTCGTAGCGGGCCGGATCGACGACCACGGCGACGGACGGGTGGTTCTTCGCGGCGGCACGCACCATCGACGGGCCGCCGATGTCGATCTGCTCGACGCACTCGTCGGGGGTCGCGCCCGAGGCGACGGTCTGCGTGAACGGGTACAGGTTGACGATCACCAGCTCGAACGCCTCGATGCCGAGGTCCTTGATCTGGTCGAGGTGGTCCTGCTTGCGGGTGTCGGCGAGGATGCCGGCGTGCACGCGCGGGTGCAGCGTCTTGACGCGGCCCTCGAGGCACTCGGGGAAGCCGGTGAGCTCCTCGACCTTGGTAACGGGGATTCCGGCGCCGGCGATGGTCGCGGCCGTGGAGCCGGTGGAGACCAGTTCGACCCCGGCCTGGTGCAGCCCGGTCGCGAGTTCGACCAGTCCGGTCTTGTCGTACACGCTGACCAGTGCGCGGCGCACAGTCTTACGTTCGGTCACTGGGGATCACGGCCTTTCGTCCATCGGATACAACTCCACGGGTTGCGACAGCGGCGACCACCTCGGCCAGCAACCGTCGTTCCACAACTTTGATGCGCTCGTGCAGGGTGTCCTCGTCGTCGTCCTCGAGGACCGGCACGGGTTCCTGCGCCAGGATCGGCCCGGTGTCCACGCCGCCGTCGACCAGGTGCACGGTCGACCCGGTGACCTTCACGCCGTAGGCGAGGGCGTCGGGGACGGCGTGCGCGCCGGGGAATGCGGGCAGCAGAGCCGGGTGCGTGTTGATGATGCGGCCGCCGAAGCGTTCGAGGAACGCGGGGCCGAGGATCTTCATGAAGCCCGCCGACACCACCAGGTCCGGCTCGTGCGCCGCGACGGCGTCGGTGAGCGCGACGTCCCAGGCGGCACGGTCGGCGTGGTCGCGCAACGCGACCCGGAAACCGGGGATGTCCGCCTCGCGGGCATGGTCGAGGGCTTTGCAGTCGCGGTCGACGCCGACTGCGACGATCCGGGCCGGGTAGCCGTCGGTGCGGGTGGCGTCGATCAACGACCGCAGCAGGCTGCCGGTACCTGAGGCGAGTACGACGACCCGCGCCGGCGCGGTCGGCGGCAACTGGTCACGCGAGGCAGTCAGCGCTCTACTCCTGGACTCGAAGAGGGGTCGGCCGGACCATCGGCCGTCTAGAGCCTAGTCGCTGGTGTTCCGGGTACCTTTCGCGAGGTCCCCGTCGTCGGCTTCGTCGTCGATCTCGGCGTCGACGACGTCGGGTTCCTCGATGTCCTTCGCGTCGGGTTTCGACTCGGGCTCCTCATCGTCGTCGACCACCTCCGCATCGACCACCTCGGTGTCGTCCTCGACGTCCTCGATGTCGGTGTCCTCGTCTCCGTCTTCGTCCTCGGCATCTGCGGATTCGGCGTCTCCGGCGGGCGCGGCTTCGAGTGCCTTCGGTTCCTCGAGCTCACCGGCAGCGGCGTCCTCCCCGGACTCGCCGTCCTCGTCGGAGTCGTCCTCCGTGTCGTCCGGCTCGGCGGACTCCTCCGCCTCGGCCGCGCGCGCAGCCTCGGCTTCGGCGGCGGCCAGCTTGCCTTCCCGCCACAGCAACAGCTGCGCGGTGATGATCCCCAGCAGACCCGACCACGCGAACATCAGGACCCCGGCGAGCCACCAGTTGCCGCCGACCACCCCGAAGAACCCGAGCCGCCCACCGGCCGCCCAGGTCGCGAGCGCGGTGACGACACCGGCTTCGGCGGAGGCCGCCAGCACGGTCAGGGCCCCGTCGCTGCTGGAGACGTACTCGCCGCGCGCCTGCGCCTCGAGGTTGCGTTTGGCGACGTACCGGCCGAGCAGTGCGCCGATCGTGGCGGGCACCGCGAGCGCGACCGGCCAGAAGGACGGTGCCGGGCCCGGCGGGATCGCGGCCAGCACCGGCAGCGCCGGCAGGTCACCGCCGGACGCCTCGAACAGGCTCAGCCGGACCTCGCCGAACTCGACGGTGCTGCCGGCCAGGACCGCGGCCGCACCGATCATCACGTTGGGCAGATACAGGATCGAGATGACCAGCAGGCCGAGGACGCCCATCCAGTTCTCGCCGCGGGCGAGGAGCTCCCCGACGCTCTGCCACGACCAGAGCATCCCGACGACGGTGAGCAGCCCGCCCATCGCGAACATGCCGAGCACCGCCCGGGTTGCGGGCCGGACCGAGTCGACCAGCCATTCGGGGACTGCGTACCGGTCGCAGAGCGGACGCCACATCCTCGACCCGACGCCGAGCAGCGACGACAGCAGATACAGCCCGGTCACCCACGCCAGGGATTGCGCCGGGTCCGGCATCGAGACGGGCAGCACGCTCGAGGCGTCCTGGATGACGACGAGCGCGGTGACCGTCACGGCGAGCGGTCCGGCCAGTGTCGCGGCGGTGATCCGCGCGGCGTCGCGACCGTCGAGGGCATACCCGCTGTGCAGGACCATCGCGTCCGCGGCCGACGCGCACGAGCGGGCGGACAGCCACACCAGCACCGCGGTGGGCAGCAGCGGCAGCACGCCGAGCGCGGTGCCGTCGATGGTGAGGGTGACCTGGTGCAGGCCGAGCCAGGCACCTGCGGTCGCCGCGTACACGCCGGTGAGGTCGCTGCTCGCGGCGACGAGCGTCGTCACGACGACCGTCACGAGCAGCGCCATCGTCACGGCCGGTACGCGTGCCGCCGTGCCGAGCAGAATGCGGAATTGCTCCGGATCCGGCGAATCCTGATTCGTGGGGAGGCGGGAGTTCCGGCCTAGCGTCGATGTCATCGAGACGAGGGTGTCACCGACCGCGAGCGGTTGCGATCAGGCGCGCCGCAACGGTTGCGATCAGGCGCACCCCGCCGAGTCGTCGAACATGTCACCGTTGCTCGTCGTTCGGCTTCAGCACCTGGGTGGCGTCGTCCGGCGGCGGCGAGACCACGGTGGCGTCCTGGTCGTCCGGTGCCGGCGACAGGACAGTGGCGTCGTTGTCGGACGGGCGGGCCAGTTCGGTGTCGTCGTCGTGGCTCGGCTCCGGCGCACCCCCGGTCGGATACTGCTGCGGCCCGGTCGGATACTGCTGCGATCCGATCGGATATTGCTGGGACGGGGTCGGCTGGGACGGGAACTGCTGCGTCCCGTACGGCTGACTCGAATACTGCTGACCGGTGTACTGCTGGCTCGGGTACTGGCCCGTGTACTGCTGACCGGTGTACTGCTGGCTCGGGTACTGGCCGCTGTAGTGCTGTGGAGACTGCGCGCCGTACTGCTGGCCGGTGTACTGCTGGCTCTGGGGCTGCCCGCCGTACTGCTGCGGAAACTGCCCGGCCGGCTGGGGACTCCCCGGCTGAGGACTCCCCTGCTGCCCGTACCCACTGGGCTGCGGGAACTGGGACTGCGCCGGGTACGCCGCGGACCGTCCCGACCGCGCCGCGGGGACGAGCACACCGATCCCGAACAGCAACGCGACCACGGCCACCGCGGTCTGCAGGAACCCGAACACGAAGATGGCGACGCCGCCCCACGCGATACCGGAATCGTCGGGCAACTGGAACCACTGGAAGACCGACGTCACGAATCCGACCGCCGATGCGGCCAGCGCGACGCCCCGTAGATCCTGACCGGGCAGCAACGACAGCGCCGCGCAGAATCCGCCGAGCAGCAGCAACGCCAACGGCACCACCGCGAATCCGAATTCGAACGCGGACAGCGCGACGTGCCCACCGAATTCGATCCGCATGTAGGGCGCGAGACCCAACAGGAAATTCACCACACCGAGTACCGCGACCGCCACCGGCAACAGCACCGGCACGAGCTTGGCCGACGGCCCACCACCACTCCGATCCGGGGTCTGGCTCGCTGGGAATGTCATCGATCCTTACCTTTCTTTCAGGGGGTTCGAACTGGGCGACGGCCGTAGGCTTCGAACCACCCAGGGACGTCGGACATGGCTTTCATCGCTCTGCTGCC